>JBFYXR010000128.1:0-6938 GCA_041310455.1 Desulfobacteraceae bacterium
ATCAATATGTGAAGTCATTAAACGTCTAAATTCTGGTACTTTTTTCGTCTTTCTGACCTGGCCATATCATAAACCAGGGTGCGATTATTTGAAAACCGGCCTCTTCCGGTTAACGGATCAAATTATGATGTCATTTACAATACATTGACACCGGAGATCTCATTTAATATACTTTGGCTCAAAAAATACAGCCTGCTTAAAAATTTTATAAACCTCGATGCATTATTATTAATTAGTGTTCATCCAAAAACACCTAATTTTGGATTCACGCTATCAGCTGTCAGCATTCAGCTGTCAGCTAAAGTCTTTTAATTCAATCGGTTGGCTGACTGCTGATCGCTGACCGCTGAACGCTCCTTCCATAAAAGCCTTATTTATGGATGGACACTAATTAGGTTATCCTATTATGAAATATCTCGGCGATCCATATCCAGGCAGATCATCTATTGTGAAATGTGCCTCCGCATTATTCTTGATGATCATCACATGTTCGATCATGGATATGGGCAATTATGCCCTTTCTGATGGAGAGGCCGTATATTCGATACATCTGTTTTCTTTCAAAGGTAGTGAAGAGGCCAGGGCAAAGACAAAAGAGTACAATGACCTTGGATACAATGCCTTCTACAGGCAGGAAACGGCAGACGGAAAGCCGGATGTCTATAACGTCTATATCGAGAGGTTTAAATCACGTCCGGAAGCGGAAAAAGAGGCCGATATCCTGAAAGAGCTGGGTCTGATTTCCGATTTCGACATTAGAGAGATAATCGAGAGGCCCAAAAGCGTCCCGAAAAAGGAAAAGCAGGAAACCCCTGCTGCCGTACAGTCCGTGAAGCGCTATTATCTCAAGGTCGGGTCCCTGAAGGAAAAATCCAACGCCGAAGAAATCGTAAAGAGGCTCAAGGATGCGGGGTATAATGCATTTTATAATTATGAGACCGTTAAGGGGCTCGGGGACTGGTACAGGGTGTACGTTGACGAGTATAAATCAAAGGCCGATGCGGAAAAGGACGCCGGGAAACTGATGGAATCCGGAATTATCTCCGGTTATGAGATCAGGCGCACGACTGAAGAGATCCGGGCGGCGGAAATAATGCAGAAGGATAAAAAGAAGATGTATTCCCTGCATGTGGCATCCTACAGGGAAAGCAGTCATGCCGATGATGACATTGCCAGGCTCTCCGGATTAGGGCTTAAGGCATATTCAGTAAAGACAGATCTCTCCGGAGAACAATGGTTCCGTGTGTACGTGGGAGAATTTTCCGAAGAGGCGGAGGCAACAAAGACGGGCGCTGAACTGGCTGAAAAAGGCGCCATCGGCTATTTCAAACCCATGCTGATGGGCAGGACAGGTGAATGAATAGATTTTAATCTCCGGCCAAGAATAATATAGCCAATATTGCCGTTCTATGATAATTGCCTTGAAGCGGAATATCTCTGACATAACACCATGGGTATGAGCCGGATTTACAGGGAGAGGATTTATGGATATCAGCAGAGGCCTTGGAATAGGGATTGTCATGATCATTCCTTCCTTCATCGGGGGAGGGGCTGTGTGGGAATTCATTCACAGCTGGGGTGCTGTCATTGCATGGATACTCCTGATGGCCGCCGTTTATGGAATGATACTCTATAAGGTAAGAGGGGGAGACAGCAGCGATGTCGCATGAACACAGCAATATAGACCATTATGAAAAACAATTCGGAATAATTGCCATAGAGAAGGGTTTTATAACTCCTGTGATGCTCATAGAGGCGCTCAAGGTTCAGGTTGAAGATGAGGTCGAATTTCATACCCATCGTCTGATCGGCGAGATCCTGATGGAAAAGGACTACCTTACCGCCATACAGATACAGGAGATACTGAACACAATCTTTAAACATAAACCCTGAACGTCAAGTGAAAAAAAGCCCCTGAATCAAGAGGTTTTGGGAGGACTCAGGGGCGTGATTAAAACCACAAGGGTTCTGCAGGATTTATCGACATAATATTTCAGGCACTTTAAGATTTTTTCAGGTTTATATTCTTTATGCGTCATCACTATCCCCAATTTTTCCCCCTTGAGCCTTGAGCCGGCCGACTCCGTCCCGTCGGGGCGGGATTGCGACGGCTGGATGCGCCCTGTGCCTCACAAAAAAGACAATAGACTCAGATTCCCTTAGTATGGTCTTAAATTTTCAAACAGTAATATTGAATAAAAAAATATGAGCCTAATTAGTGTAATAAATCTCGGACTGGCATTTTCCAGAAAAACCATCTTTAAAGGTCTTAATCTACAGGTTGAGCCCGGTGACCGCATCGGGCTTGTGGGGCCTAACGGCTCCGGCAAAACAAGCCTTTTAAGGATAATCTCCAACGAGATATCATCCGATGAGGGTGAGGTAAGGATCAAGAGCGGATGCATGGTGGGATTTCTCCCCCAGGATGCAGGGGAAAGGATCTCAGGGGCTATTCTTCAATGCGTACTTGACTCCATCCCATCCCGCGTCTCAACAATGGCCGAGATAGAGGAGGTTGAGCGCACGCTCAAGGATAACCTGAATGCCGGCGGTCAGGAGAGGCTGGCGGCCAGGCTGGCAGAGCTGCATCACAATATGAGCATCCTTGAAAGGCAGTACCCTGCCCATGGCGCCGAAAAGATCCTGGAGGGACTCGGATTCAAGGCAATCGATTTCGGAAGGCCTGTATCTTCATTGAGCGGCGGCTGGAAGATAAGGGTTGCCCTGGCAGGCATACTCTATCAGAACCCCGACCTGCTGATGCTTGATGAGCCTACCAACCACCTGGATATGCCCTCTGTCCACTGGCTGGAGCAGTTTTTAGCTGACTTTCAGGGCGCTATAATACTTGTATGCCATGACAGAGAGTTTCTCAACCACCAGATAAAACGCGTAATCAGTTTTGAGACCGAGGGAGTAAGAAGCTACTCGGGGAACTATGACCAGTACATGGATTCCAGGGAAGAGGAGGTCAGAGGACTGGAGGCCAGGGCGCGGAACCAGGAGATACAGGTCAAGGAGGCCAAGAGATTTATAGAGAGGTTCCGTTCAAAGGCAACAAAGGCGAGGCAGGCCCAGAGCAAGATAAAGCTGCTTAAAAAGATCGAACTCGTGGAGACCCATAAAAGGGCAAAAACCATCCGTTTTTCCTTCCCCGAGGTGGCCCCGAGCGGCAGGGTTGTGTTATCGATTCAGAGCCTCTCGAAAAGCTTTGGAGAAATGGAGCTTTATAAAAACATTGATCTGAGCATCCTGAGGGGGGAAAAGGTTGCTGTACTGGGGCCGAACGGGTACGGGAAGACAACACTCCTGAGGATTGCATCCGGGGAAATCAAGCCGACCCACGGCACGGTCTCTCTGGGGCATAATGTGGAGATGTCATATTACGCCCAGCACCATTCAGAGATGCTTGACCCGAATAAGACCGTCCTTGAAGAGGTATATCAGGTGGTGCCCAATGAAAGCATAAGCTTTGTAAGGGGGATGTGCGGGGCGTTTCTGTTTTCCGGGGATGACGTTGACAAGCCGATCAGGGTCCTGTCCGGAGGAGAGAAGGCCAGAGTGTGCCTGGCAAAGATGCTGATCAAGCCCGGCAATTTTATACTCATGGACGAGCCTACAAATCATCTGGACCTCATGTCCTCGGAGATACTCATTGACGCCCTTTCAGAATTCAACGGTACGCTGCTTTTCGTCTCCCATAACCAGTCATTCATAAACAGGCTGGCAACAAAGGTGTGGGACATCAATGACGGAAAGATAATCGATTATCCCGGCTCCCTCAGGGAGTATTATCTCCACCTGGAGGGGATTGCCGCGGGGGAAAGCGCCCCTGTCCCTCAGAAGGAAAGCGTCCGGCAGAATGAAAAAATGGAACAGGCAGCGGAAACAAAGGACAACAGAAAGTCAATAAGAAAGGAAAAGGCTGAAAAAAGAAACCTGATCAGGTCACGGCTCAGGCCCTTTGAAGAAAAGGTGACATCCCTTGAAAACAGGATCTCGGAACTTGAAACAAGGGAAAAGGAGCTAGGGCTTCTTCTTTCCGATCCTTCCGTTTATCATGACAAGGGCAGGGGCGTCGCACTCCTTGATGAGTATCGTCATGTAAAGGATGAACTGGAGGATGCCATCCTGAAGTGGGAAGGTTGCCATAATGAGCTTGAGTCTATTAAATCCGAGTTAGGATTGCTTGCTGACGAGATTTGAGGGCCGGAGATTATGTTTTATAAAATGTTTTGGTTGCTGTATAATCGATCATAGGCAATGATGATCAGGATTCTTATTTCATACATCCGGTTGACACTAATGTGTGTCTTGTTTTTCTGGAGAAATTTATATGGCTTACAAACGTATTGAAGACAGGCAGAAAATAATAAGGATAATCGATCATCTCATCTCGGCAAAGTGTTCTGTCAGCGTAACAGTAAAGAGTGCAGCAGCAGCCTTTACCTCCATGGTTGTAAATGCCGACCAGAATCATCCTTCCCTGGCAAAGGGGACAAGAGCTGTAATAATCATAGATAAGCTGGCGCCGGAAAGGGGCAACAGCCTGATCCAGTCATCACCAAAGGTTACTCTTAGATTTGATGTAACTGATCAGCCGTGCTCCTGTACGGTTAATTATATCGGTACAAGCAGCATGCCACCCCATTTCGGTTTTATGTTAACTATGCCCGAGGTCATAGAACTGGGAGAGAAGCGAGTAGAAAGCAGGGTGCTGTTTGACCCTCCTGATTTTTTACTGGCGGAAATATGTATCGGAAAGGGCGAAAAAGATGAGAAACATTATGAGCTGAGTGTTGTTGATTGCGCGGCACACGGCCTGGGGATGCTAATACCGATGAAACATCTTGATCTTCTTAAAAAGATAAAAGTTGGAGATGTTATCAAGGACATCAGATTTTATGCCTCAAACGCGGTGCTCAGGGTTGACGGCATTGTAAGACACATTACAAAGATCGGGGAAGGCAAATTTAAAGGCGGCTATTACATAGGCATTGAATCAAAGGATATCATCCCGAGCTGCAAGGCCTAGGGATAGGCCTTTCTGTCAATAAGTTAACGTTTAATGCACCCAAGACAGTGGATTAGCATGGTGTGGTAAGAATAATCCAAACAGGTTTCTTCCCCGCTTAAGATAAGAGGGAGTCGGGGGGAGTTATGATAATGTCAGATAACCTTAACGTAACCCTTCCCGGCCTCCCCTTATCCTAAGCGGAGGAGAAAAATTTAGTCGTAAAAATTGTACTGTGTATTAATCGAACAGGATTTATAAGAAATCTAAGGCTATTTGAACCAAACCGGACCGGATCATGTTATGGAATTCTATGATGAAATCGTAGATGAATGGGAGATAAGGAAAGAAAAGGCCAGAGCGCAGGAGCTGAAGCGCTCGACATGGTGGCTGAACCGCATCCAGGCCGGCGTATGTCATTACTGCAACAAAGAGGTAGGGAGAGCGAATCTCACGATGGACCACATAGTCCCACTGAGCAGGGGCGGGAAGAGCAAAAAGGGAAATGTCGTCCCGGCCTGCAAGGAATGCAACAACAGGAAAAAATACCTTCTGCCGATCGAGTGGGAGGAGTATCTCCAGTCACTTTTAAAAGAATAACCGGATATATAATTTACCCAGAATGGTGTTGAAATTCCTCCACCTTTTAGGGGGAGGTCAGGAGGGGGTCTAAAAACATCAATGCTTTAATTTTACGTCCCTCTGGAGACCCTTATCTCTGCCCCGATAATCTCGTCCCTGTTAATGCCGACGTATTCCGATGCCCTTCCCAGATTGACGGCTATTTCAAGCATTCCTGAACTGTTAATCAGTGCAAGGGGCGTCCCTTCTTCAACATCAAGATATGTGTTATAGATTCTCCTGATCTCAAGCCCGCCGGCAGATATGACCGGCGTTGATCTTCCCAGGAAATTTTCCAAACCCTGTTTCCGGATGTTCGTGATGAGATTGCCGAAATTATCAATGCGCGTGACCTCGCCGTGCAGTACTTCATTGGCAATATAGGGCAGGGGTGGGTTCATCTCAACGGGGTCCGATATCTGATCGCCCATCTTCTTAAGGTCCTCCCCCATTGAAATACGGGCGGCCACAGGGGCAAAGACCTCCCTTCCATGGAATGTGCTTGTGACATGGGGAAGAAAATACCTCTTTTCCGTAAGCTGTATGAGAGTTGCCTCCCTGGAGTCCCTGATGACCGGCCAGAATACCCCGTTATCAGGGCCGATGAAAAAGTGGCCTTCCGCCTCAACCCCCAGCAGCCTCCTGCCGCTTCCCACACCGGGATCGACCACTGCCACATGCACTGTGCCCTTCGGGAAAAAGGGGTATGTCTCCCTTAGCATATCAGATGCCTGCGCTATCCCGCCTGTCATGATGGAGTGACTCACGTCAACAATAACAGCGTTGGGGTTGATGGAAAGAATCACGCCCTTCATCATGGCAAGATATGGATCAATAAGCCCGAAATCAGTAAGCAGGGTAATAATGCCGGAAGGTTTCATAATTTTAATTAATTGCCTCGATTTAACCCATGCCTCACAAAAAAATATGGCTAAGCAGTCTCCCAAACCGCATGTTTATAATGAGTCCTGATTGTCTGATCTTTTGTTATCAGGCGATTCTGGGCTATTGCAGACTGCGCAGTTATTATTCGGTCAAAAGGATCTCGCGTCCATGTTAGATGTGATGCCGAACGAATAACATCATAAAAAGATTTTCGACATATTTGAAGGTCAATTTGTTGATTAAGGTATTTAAAAACAGGTTCAGATGGAAGTGTAGTACGACCGATTTCATGCAGATAATCCAGTTCCAATAATACGATAGGAGAGATTAAAATTTCAGGCTCATATTCAATTATATACCGGGCATGCTCACTTAGCCCATCTCCCTTGCGGAAGAAAAGCCATAGAACAACATGGGT
>JBFYXR010000129.1:0-3043 GCA_041310455.1 Desulfobacteraceae bacterium
CGGATACATAACACCCGTGCCGGGAGGGGTCGGGCCCATGACCATAACCATGCTGATGAAGAACACCCTGAATTCACTGAAGTTCAGGCTTGGGATAGCATAGCCTGTTGCATGCCTTAGGGGGCATGTCTTTTATGAAACTTCATCAAAATATTGAGTATGGAATTTTCTCCCCTTTTTAGGGGGAGGCAGGAGGGGGTCAACTAATCTGAGAGACCCCACCTTAATCCTCCCCTGAGAGGAGAGGAAAATCTCGTGTATCAGTCTTCTGAAAGGTTTCATGTCTGATCAAGCCTGCCGGGACAGTGGCAGGCGGCCGGGATGCCGTATTTTTGCCCCTGCTATTTTTTCCCCAGTTCGTCTATTTTCTTGATCATTGCCATCAGATACTTGGAGAATTCGTTTCCGTTCTCAAACCTGTCCGTGGGGTCCTTTTCAAGTGCCCTGTCAAGTATCTGCTCGCATACCTTCGGGATTTTTGGGTTTATCTCTCTGACGGAAGGATGCTTTACCTGCGTTATCTCGTAAAGCAGGTTGGTTATGTTCTTGCCGTGAAAAGGGACCTGCCCTGTAAGCATTTCAAACATGACGGCGCCGAGAGAAAAGAGGTCTGACCTTCCGTCTATGTCATGGCCGTTTATCTGTTCCGGCGACATGTAATTGGGCGTCCCCAGTATCACGCCGCTTTTTGTCTGAGTGGCAGAGACGGCCTTTGCAATGCCGAAGTCCGTCACCTTGACCTTTCCGTCCTGTAAAAGCATTATGTTGCCCGGCTTAATATCCCTGTGAACTACCCCCTGTTTATGGGAGTAATCCAGCGCCAGCGCCACCTCGCTGATGATATACAGGACCCTTCGCAGGGGCAGGAGCGATCCCATGGTGCAGTGTTTTCTAAGGTCCACTCCCTCAAGGTATTCCATGGCCAGATAGGTAAGTTCGTAGTCTTCACCAACGTCAAAGATTGAGACAATGGCGGGGTGGGACAGTTTGCCTGCAATTTCCGCCTCATGTAAAAAGCGCACCTTTATCTCCTTGATGCGGGCCTCCTCGAAATCATCCGAAAAACGGATGGTCTTGATGGCTACCCTGCGTTGTATCTTGGGGTCATTTGCCTCATATACAACACCCATGGCGCCCTGGCCTATTTCCCTGATTATCTCATAACGTCCGACAGTCGGCTTGATCTCCAGGTCTTCAACAACAAATATCTTGTCCTCCTTTTTGGCAAGGCCGCTCAGGGGGACTCCTTCAATAGCCTTCATAAGCTTGGGGATGCGCTCTTTAAGGTCTCTGAATTCAGCGTCGTTGGAGATAATGTACTCATAGACCGCCACGGCCTTGTTGATCATCCTTTTACGTTCATAATCAAGACCAAGGTTGTAGATGACATCCTTCATGGAGCCGTCAAGGGGACATTTTCTGAATTTTTCAAATGCCAGATCGAGCAGCCCCTGGCTCTGGAAGCTCAGCCCCAGCATCCTGTTGGATTCAACCATCTCTTTTGATCTGAGCTTCAGGGACCTCTCGCTTAAAATCATATCCCGTATCGGCATCTCAAGATAAAAGGTTATCAGCGCCAGATAGATATAGACTGTTTTGAACCAGATATTAAAGACAACAAAAAAGATTATTCCGATGAGGAGAATGAAGATCAAAAGCCCGCCGATGATACTGATGCGATTGATCTGATTTGTACGGGGAAGCGTGAATGCACAAAATGCAATGACAAGGAGGAGAAAAATTACCTCGACGAAGACCATTGCACCGGGGCGCCGCAGATATTGCCCGTTCAGAAGGCCTTCAATGACATTTGCCGTGAATTCCACCCTCGGCATCGCCTGGTCAACAGGTGTATCAACGGTAGCGCCGTCCTCGGCAGTGTAGCCGATAAGGACGATCTTATCCTTGAACACTGCCGGGACCTTTTTGACATTATAGATATTCACAAAGGAGTAGTCCGGGAAAGAGCCGCTTCCCCCCTTGAATTTAAGAAGCATTTCCCCCCCTGTTACGGGGATCGCCGAACCGCCGATCCGGATCCTGTTTCCTTTAACCTGAAGGGCTTCATGCTTGTCTCCAAGATAATCCAGGGCTATTCTGAAGGCCATGGAGGGTATTACGTTCCCCTTGTAATCGAAAAAAAGAAGGTGGGCACGGCCGCTTTTTGAGTGATCAGGAGTGAGGTTAATATGTCCAAGGCCGTAGCTGTTCATTGCCAGTTCAGAAAATGGTGTTGTCAATTTCTCGATTTTTATCAGGTTTTTATTAATCGACCCTGTTTCTGAAAAATCCAGCGTGTTTCTGGAAAGAAAGGAATCGCCCGGGAAGGCCTCGTTGGAGCCGTATTCCCCAGGAGTGCCGGTGACAGGCATAATGATATTACCGCTTTCCTTTACTGCCTTTACAAGGGAGCCGTCGTTGTCAAGCTTTTCTTCTATATCTTTCAACCTGTTTAAGATCCAGATATTCGCTTCCTGGCCAGGGTCACCCGCGGATGTTATCTCATTATAAAGGGCTTTTACCTGCTCCAGACCCTGGTTTGACTCCTTTTCAGGGTATTGCATGTCCAGACCTATCAGCCTGGCGCCGTTGTCCTTAAGGATCTGTATCATTTCCGTTATGCGGCTCCTGGGCCAAGGCCAGGGGCCCAGCTGATTCAGGCTTTTCTCATCGATCTTGACTATGGCAATTTTCCCAGCGCCCATGCTTGGTGAAAGGGTGAGACGCATTTCTATGCCGTAAATAAATTTTTCAATATTTTCAAAAAACTGAAGGGAGCTGAAGGACAGGATGGCAAAAATTCCGGTTATTATTAAAACCCTGATCAGATCCGATGTTTTGAACTCTATTTTTATCATTTTAAATTAATTAAGATTGAAAAATTATTTGAGAAAAGCGGATGTTTCTTTTTATGTAAAAAATCAATCTTGTCCAATACAATGATGCAATCGCTTACGAGCGCAAATAAAGATGCTCTATTCGCTAAATATATAAATAGAGAACCTGGAACTGTCATTCCCGCGCAGGCGGGAATCCAGAGTTT
>JBFYXR010000132.1:0-5608 GCA_041310455.1 Desulfobacteraceae bacterium
GCTGTGATCTCCAGTGAATCGAGTATCGGCACTCCGCTGGAAAGCATTGTCCCGAGCGTCCTGGTGAATCGTGCAACGGCCGTCTTCTTGAGAAGATCGCCGAAAATCGGCAGCTTTAAAAAGAGATTATCGGTGGTTTTTCTGCCTCCTTTTGAATTTCTGTATTGTCTATATGCAAAGCCCAGGGCAATAATTGCCAGAAATATCCAGATAAAGTTGCTCTTCATGAAATCGCTCATGTTGACCACCATCTGAGTGGGCAGAGGAAGGGCCGAGCCGAAGCTCGCGAACATCTCCTCGAAGACAGGGATAACAAAGATAAGGATGACGGCAATAACCAAGATGGCTATGGCAACAACAACAAGAGGGTAAGTCATGGCGCCCTTGATCTTTGATTTAAGATCCTCCGCCTTTTCAATAAAGGTTGCCAGCCGCTGCAGGATTGTATCCAGTATGCCTCCCACCTCCCCGGCGGAAACAAGATTTACAAAAAGATCATCAAATACCTTTGGATGTTTTTTCAATGCCTCGGCAAGGGTTGATCCCCCTTCGACATCTTTTGTAATCTGTTTCAGTATTACCTTTAAGGTCGGATTTGTTGACTGCTCTGACAGGATATTCAAACCCTGCACCAAAGGGAGGCCGGCATCTATCATGGTTGAAAACTGTCTGGTAAAGATAACAATGTCTTTGCTCTTCACCTTCGGCTGCATGAAAGGGATGCTCTCAAATATATCCTTGGGTTTCGGCTTTATTTTTAGGACATTGAGGTTTCTTTTTTTCAGCTGAGCCCTGGCAATCTGTTCAGATGCAGCCTCAAGCTCTCCTTTCAGTTTTCTGCCTTTTTTCGTTTCAGCTACCCATACATACATTTGGGCCATCTTATAATCTCCTTTGCTGCCGCGGATAAAAATCGGATTAACATCGAATGTTAAAAGCTATTTCATATCCCTAAACAAAGATCTGGTTTAAATAATATTATTTTAATAAGTCAATACTTTAATTAAATGCATGCATTATGTCAAGTGTTCTTAAGATTAGTAATATTTATATTTTGTTCTTTACCAATATTTTCACTTATATTAAACTTATATTGCATATCGACAGATTGACCCTTGAGATAAAACAAATATTGATGACCTGACCTCAAAAGTTCAATAATGTGATAACAAAAGAGTTCTGAAAATGGCATATATATTCGGCCCTGTTCCATCCAGAAGGCTTGGACTTTCCCTGGGGGTTGACCTGATCCCTCCCAAGACCTGCACCTATGACTGCCTTTATTGCGAAGTAGGCAGGACCACATGTCATACCATTGAAACATCGCCTCTGGTGCCTCTCCGGGAAATCTCGGAGGAGCTGGAAAACGCCCTGACAAAAAACACGCCCGATACAATCACCCTTGCAGGCTCAGGCGAGCCGACTCTCAACTCTGAAATAGACGGGATAATATCATTTATTAAGAAAAGAACCGATGTCCGGATTGCGCTTCTGACTAACGGCTCGCTGTTCTGGCAGGAGGAGGTAATTAAAAGGGTCACGGACGCCGATGTTGTACTCCCCACCTTGTCCACGGTCTTTGACGCCACCTACAGGACTATCCACAGGCCGTGTCACGGTCTGAATGCGTCCATGATAATCAAAGGATTGAAGGACCTGAGAAAGCGCTATAACGGTCTTATCTTCCTGGAAGTCATTCTTCTTTCAGGTATCAACGATACGGAACAGGAGATTGAAGGTCTCAGTAGGGCAATAAATGAAATTTCTCCGGACAGGGTCCAGCTTAACACGGTAATAAGACCCCCTTCCGATCAGCGGGCAAAGCCGGTAGAGACGGCGCAGATGGAAAAGATCAGGGATTTTCTGGGCGATAGGGCCGAGATCATCGGTTACATGCCTTCAAAAAAAAGATCTATAGAACCGGATTCAGCGAGGCTGTCTATCATCGAGATGGCAAGAAGACGACCCGTCAGGCTGACGGACATCGCCGAGGCCCTTAATAAGACACAGGAGGAGACAGAACTTCTTATTAAGGGTATGGTTATTAAAGGGGAGATCTCCGAAAAAAAACATGGACAAGAAGTGTTCTATATAGCGCGATAGCATTGCTCAACTCACATGGTGCAGGGCACAGTATTTAAGGTATAAGGTATAGGGCATACCGTTTAAGGCATGTTGACAATTAGATTGCTTTAAGCACATGGTGTGGTATAAATAGAAGGCGCAGGGCTTAAGGCACAAGGTACAAGGCAAAGGCCGTTAAATTCAGCGCAGAGCTCAGGGAATAAAGTGCAGGGGACAAGATATCAAATTTGAAATTTCAAATTTGAGATTCAATTCCTTTACCTTGCGCCGGCTTCCTGTATTCGCTGGAGTTATAATTAATCCCATACAATAAATTGGAGAAGGAAACGATTAAGGAAGATTATCAATGACAAAAAAAATAATGTTGATCAACGCTGTGGACCCTGAAGAGCACAGGATTGCATTTATATCAGGACAAACGCTTGAAGGTTATCACATCGATATTTCCTCAAGCGAACTGAAGGAAGGAAATATCTATAAGGGTATAGTGGACAGGATAGAACCCAGTCTTCAGGCATGTTTCGTGGATTTCGGGGCCGACAGAAACGGCTTTCTGCCCATGGACAGCATACACCCTGAATATTATACAACCGATGGAGAAATAAAGAAGGAACACCATATCCCGCATATTGAAAAGGTGATAAAAAAAGGGCAGGAAATCCTTGTTCAGGTGTTGAAGGAGATGCCGGGCCGCAAAGGCGCCCAGCTGACCACCTATATTTCAATGGCCGGGAGATACACGGTCCTCACGCCCGGCAAGACTTTAAACGGGGTCTCACGCAAGATTGAAAGCGAGGAGGAGAGGAACAGGCTTAAATCCATCATGGGAAAGATCAAACTCCCTGAGGGAGTAGGTTACATCGTCAGGACAGTGGCGGAAGAACAGAGCAAGAGCGAGTTGACAAGGGATATGAACCTCCAGCTGAGGCTGTGGAACAACATCCGGAAGAAGGTCGGCAAGGCGGAGCCCTTTACGCTGATACATAAGGAGCAGGACCTGAGCCTTCGCACACTCAGGGATTACTATACAAGCGATGTCTCCGAGATAATCGTCGATGATAAGGAAACATTCAACAAGATAAGAGACTACATGAAGATAACCTCCCCGAGGGATCAGCGGAAGGTAATGCTTCACAAGGAAAAAACTCCCCTGTTCGATCATTACAATATAGAAAAACAGATTGAGAGCATATATCTCAGCCGCGTCCCGCTCAAATCGGGAGGTTCGATCGTGTTCGATCCCACGGAGGCACTCATTGCCATTGACGTCAATTCAGGCCGCTCAAAATCAAGCAAGGACAATGAGAGCATGATCTTCAAGACCAACTGCGACGCCGCGGTGGAGATTGCCAGGCAGCTGCGCATGAGAGACCTCGGGGGATTGATTGTAATTGATTTTATTGACATGAGGGAGAAAAAACACATCAGGGAAATCGAGAAGATACTCCGTGAAGAACTGAAAAAAGACAAGGCCAAGACGGATATTTCGGCCATCTCCAAATTCGGTCTCCTTGAGCTTTCAAGGCAGAGGCTCAGTCCCTCCATTGAATCAAAGAGCTACCAGGTATGCGAACGCTGCCAGGGAAGAGGAACGGTAATCTCCCCCGGCGCCTCAGCGCTTTCCTATCTGCGAAGGATATGGATGGGGCTGTCTAAGGGAAACATCGCAAAGGTTAATGTCACTCTGCCTGTTGAGGTGGCAAACTATATCCAGAACCGGAAACGGAATGAGCTTGTTGACCTTGAAAAACGTTACGAGGTAAGCATTTTTATAAACAGCGACCCTTCCCTCACACCGGGTGGAGGAAAGATAGATTTTATAAGGGGAGAGACAGGCGCCTCAAAACCGGACCAGGGATGATTTTTATTTTCCATGTTCAACAATATAATCTATTTTCTGATTGTCCTACTGATATTTGAGCTGAACTATCCGGAAAAGAGCGCAGGCAGTCCCTTATTATATGATCTTGCCATGGCCGCGTCCTGCTGGGCAGTGCTCGCAGCATATTCCATGGCAGGGTTTAAACGCCTGCTGGGCCTTTCACAGGCAGGCCGGGATGCCGGTCTTTCTGCCCGTTATCACGCCCTTGTCCTTCGCCTTTCAGTCCTTGCGGTCCTGATATTCGCTTTTGACGTCAATTTTTTTCATCTCAAATACTGGCTCCTGCTGATCCCGGCTGCTGAAAAATTTTCAGTGCTTCAGGGCATCCCTGCAATCGCGCTCTTCATGTTTTATCTCTCAACCATATGGTATTTTGCCTACCCGGTCTACGCGCGTGTATTTCAATCGGGTGTGAGACAGACCCGGTTTGTCATATCGAATATAAAGCTGAATATCCCTGTAATCTTTCCATGGCTTATACTCACCTTCATATCCGATATCATAAGCGTCAGCAAATGGTCAGGCCCCGGCGGAATTTTGGAGCAGCAGGGAGGCCAGATGATATTCTTTGCCGTCTTCATGTGCGTCCTGGTTGTAATCATGCCTCCCTTTATCCAATACTGGTGGGACTGCAGGCCCCTGGAACAGACTGAGCGGGTAAATGAGCTCAAGAAATTTTTGAACGAGATTCATTTCAGATATTCCGGCCTGCTCAGATGGCCCCTCTTTGAGGGCCGAATGATGACCGCGGCCATAATGGGCGTTGTCCCCCGTTTAAGATACATCCTCATAACCGATTCGCTCATGGAGGCCCTCAGCCTCGATGAACTGAAGGCCGTCCTGGCGCATGAGGCAGGCCATGCAAGATACAGGCATATGCTGTTCTATGTAATATTTCTCCTTGGATACATGTTTCTATCCTTCGGGCTGTTTGATATCTTTTATTACATCCTTGCCTCCCAGCCCTGGATTATGAAAGCCCTTGGCGGAAGCAGGCCTTACACGGCAAACGCCTTTTACATGGCCCTGTCAATTCCCATCCTTCTGAGCATGTTTATCTATTTCAGGTTCATCCTGGGATTCTTCATGCGCAATTTTGAGAGGCAGGCTGATCTCTATTCCGCTGATATCATGGGAACGCCTCTGCATATTGTAAGCTCCCTTGAGAAGATCGCGCTCCTCAGCGGGAAGACCAGGGACCTGCCGAGCTGGCACCACTTCAGCATCAGGGAACGGGTTGAATGCCTCCTTGATACGATTAAAAAACCTGATCTGGCCAGACGCCACAACAGTTTTATTGCTACATCCTTTGCCCTGTATCTGGTCTGCACCCTCGGACTCGGATACCTTCTGAATTTCAGTCCTTTAAAACAGGACCTCTACTACAGGATGGCGGGCAACGCCCTTGAGGAACAGGCGCTTAAAGAACCTTACAATGTTGCCCTGCTCCAGGGTCTAGCGATGTTTTATCATGAGACAGAAAAGTATCCGGAAGCCAAAGCTGCCTACGAGAGGATACTGGAGCTGGACAACATGCATGCGACTTCCATGAATAATCTTGCGTGGCTGCTGGTGACCGCGCCGGATAAAAATCTTAAAGATCCCGGCAGGGCCTTAATTCTTGCTGAAAAGGCCGTGGGG
>JBFYXR010000136.1:0-13396 GCA_041310455.1 Desulfobacteraceae bacterium
TCATAACAGGATCTTCCTCCAGATTAGCAAAAGCTTTCATCTTATAACATACAATAGACAGCCAGACAAATTTAAAAATTTACCGAATGAAATGATCTGATCGATAATATGGGCCTACGCAATCCGGCGGGCAATTCCTCTTTTTCAACAACTCTGTTTCAAGATTAACCTTGACTAAGGCCGATATGCTTTGATAAAAAAAGAATATGAATATACTTGATTACATTATTATTGCCTTTCTGCTATACCTGCTTATCAGGGGCATATTCAGGGGGTTCATAAAAGAAATTTTCTCCCTTGCCGGCGTTGTGCTGGGAATCTGGCTCGGGAACATCTTTCAGGCATGGCTGACCGGCATTATCAAGCCATACCTCCCTCTGCCTCAATATCTCCCCGTACTGAGTTTCATCCTCCTTTTTTTCGCTATTCTTGTAGTATGCAATATCCTTGGATGGTCCATAAGCCTCTGGCTGAGAAAGGCGCCCATGACATGGCCTGACATGACCTCCGGGGCCTTGCTGGCACTTGTGAAAGGAGTAGTATTGACCTATCTGGCAATAATCATCATGACATTTTATCTTCCCGCAAAAACCCCCCTTATTGCCGATTCGACCCTCGCTCCATGGATTGTCAAGTCATATCAGCGCGTAACTGCAATTGTCTCTCCTGATCATTACAGGAACCTCAAGGATAAAATTATCGGCGGGTCTAAAAAGATCAGTGATGGCGCCTCCGATAAGATAAAGGATCTGGTCAAAGACAATGACTAAGAACAGATTGTCAGGGGCGGTTTCCAGCCTCAATGATCTGGTGTTCCGGCTTCGGGGACCCGGCGGCTGCCCGTGGGATGCCGAGCAGACCGATGATACGGCAAAGATGTATCTCATCGAAGAGGCATATGAGGTCCTTGACGCCATCGGCAGCAAATCACCTGAAGATGTATGCGAAGAACTGGGGGATCTTATCTTCCAGGTGTTCTTTATAGCGGCCCTGGCAAAGGAGCGGGGAGAATTTGACCTGACAGGGGTTATTGAGCGCATCACCGAAAAGATGATAAGACGTCATCCCCATGTCTTCGGAGATAAAACCGTTACAGGGTCTTCGGATGTATCCGACAACTGGGACAGGATCAAGAGGGAGGAGAAAAAGGAAAACAATTCACCGCTGTCCCGTCTTAACAATGTCCCGGTGAACCTGCCGGCCCTTTTAAGGGCGCACAGGCTGAGTGAAAGGGCCTCCAAGGTCGGTTTTGACTGGGCAGGCAGGGAAGAGATATGGGAAAAGGTTGAGGAGGAATTCGGGGAACTGGCCGGGGCCGTAAAGGAAAATAATGAAAAAAAGGTCCGGGAAGAGATGGGAGACCTCATGTTCAGCCTTGTCAATCTTGCAAGGCACTGGGGGTTTAACAGCGAACAGCTCATGCAGGATTCCAACCGGAAGTTTATCAACAGATTTGAACGCATGGAGTCCGAGTTACGGTCCTCCGGCTCCGGCATAGACAAGGCCGGGGTTGAAGATATGAACCGGGCATGGGACAAGATCAAATCTTCGGGGAAATAACATCAGTCGCCCATGGCAAAAAAAGGTAAAAATATTTTTAAAAGGACAGCAGGATGGATATTTAAGGCCCTGTCTTCACTTATCCTGATATTTGTCCTTTTTTCCGTAACCCAGGTAGTCTTTGTTCAATTCATCAACCCTCCCTTCACCGTCCCGATGGTTACACTGTGGGTGACAAATCTGTTCTTTTCAAAAAAAGAGGTCATGCCACATCATGAATGGCGGGACCTGAAGGATATCTCGCCCTCGCTTATAAGGGCGGTCATGGCCGGAGAAGACCAGAGGTTTATGTCGCATCACGGCTTTGATATGGTTGAGATCAATAAGGCCTATGAGGAAATCCAGAAAAACAAAACGAAAAGGGCAAGAGGGGCAAGCACTATCACCATGCAGCTGGCCAGGACGCTTTTCCTCTGGAAAGACAGAAGTCTGGCAAGAAAAGGATTGGAGGCATATTATACCGTGCTTTTAGAGCTGTTCTTAAGCAAAACACGTATAATGGAGTTATACCTTAATATGGTGGACTGGGGCACGGGAGTAATGGGGGCCGAGGTGGCGTCGCAGAAATATTACCGGACAAGCGCCCGTAATCTTACGGACTATCAGGCTGCAACACTGGCGGCTATATTGCCGAATCCCCATAAATGGTCGCCAACGGCGCCAAACAGGTCAGTCAAGGCGCACATGGATCTTATACTGAGATATATGGGGGATATGCATCTCTAATAAGGTACAAGGCGCAAGGTGTCAGGTCCAAGGTGTAAGACGTAAGGACAAAGGATAAAGGTGCAAGGCGAGAGAATACATCTCAAATTTCAGATTTGAAATTTCAAATTCCTGATTCCCTTGAGCCTCAGATTCCCATCTGCACTCCCTGTGATGCAACGGGTATCTGGATGCTGACGCCTTTTATTTCTGATTTATTAAAAGATGCAAACTCTTTGCACTCTTCCTTCATGTCGCACTTTTTTTCACAGATGCGGACATCCATACGGGGATTGTTTCTTTTTTTCTGACAAACGATATAAGATGACATATCCTTCTCCGATAATTGTCTCCCTGGTTTCGGGAGAAGAACTAATGTTATTTAATTATACTTCAATTATGTATTCTTATATAATAGAGCAATTAAAGTGTCAATAATTATTATTGCATTTCGTGCTATAAAAATGAGGCCATAAATGATCAGGTTTATACTCCTTAATGGTTTTATAGGCATCCATACTATTGTCCTCTGCCTATGGGCTTTTATTCTATCATTCTTTGACAGGGACGGCAGTATGATACATCGCTGGTGCGCCGTGCCCTGGGCAAAGACAATACTTTTCATGTGCGGCGTTAAACTGGAGGTCAGCGGTATTGAAAATATCAGGAAAGGCCTCCCAGGCATCTATATGTCGAATCATCAGAGCTATTTTGACATATTTACGCTTCTAGCCGGCCTCCCGGTGGATTTTAAGTTTATCCTAAAAAAAGAGCTTATGAAGATACCCATACTGGGCACGGCAATGAAAGGCGCACGCTATATAAGCCTGGACCGGGAGGACAGCAGGAAGGCCGTAGAAGGCATGAACACGGCCGCCGAAAGGATCAGGGCCGGGGCCTCGGTCCTTATCTTTCCGGAAGGCACAAGGAGCGAGGACGGGGCTATCAGGGAATTTAAAAAAGGCGGGTTTCATCTTGCATTAAAATCCGGCTGCGATATTGTCCCTGTTGCAATTGTGAAAAGCCGCGATATCGTCCCCAAGGGAAGCCTGAAGGTAAACAGAGGCACCATCTATTTCAGGATCGGCAAGGCCATACCGGTAACCGACTATTCCAAAAGAAACATGAATGCCTTGATTGAAAGGGTAAGGGATTCGGTTATCGGTCTGAACCGTGAACCTTAAACCTTGAACCATATCATTCACAGGTCCATCCAATTGTCCGACAAGTCTGATCACATACTGAGAGTTGCCGTGGCCCTGCCGGTCAGGGAGACCTATTCCTATTCTACCCCTGCCTTTCTTCAGCAAAGGGCCGGTATAGGGTGCAGGGTGCTGGTCCCCTTCCGGAACAGGAAGGTAACAGGCTATATCATCGGGATAGAACAACAGGGACAGGGTGAAGTAAAAGGCATCAGGGACATACTTGATGTCCTTGATAGTGAACCGTTGTTTCATGAGAAAATCGCCCCCTTTTTTCTGTGGATGGCCGATTATTATCTCTTTCCCATCGGGCTTCTAATCCGGTCGGCCCTCCCCGGAGGTCTGAACCAGGAATCATATAAATCAGCCCGGCTCTCTGATGAGGGGATGAAGGTGATGGATGGACCAGACATCCCGCCGGACGAAAGGGGCCTTCTTTCATGGATAAAGGACAATCCCGGCAAACGGCTTCCTCCACAGCGCGAAATTCTGTCCGCGCTGGTCAAAAAGGGCTGGGTTATTATCCTGGAAAATCAGGTCAAAAGGACCGTTGGACCCCTTAAAAGGATCTGCGTCAGGGTCAAAGACGGCGCAGCTCCAGACTCCATCCTGGCAGCAAAGAAAACCGGGCCGGGGCCGAAAAATGAGAAGGAATTTCTGGAGCTCCTCTGCAGTTCAGGGGCTCTCCAGTTAAATGAGCTTTCCTCAAGATTCAGCAACGGGCTGTACCTGGTAAACAAATGGGCCGCGGCAGGGTTGATCGAGCGCTGCAGCGAGACGGTCTTCAGAAGCCCCCAATGCGGGATACTGGCCCCTTCGCCTGAGCCCGACCTTCTCTTTGATCAGCAGACCCAGGCGCTTAAGACTATAACGGGTTACCTCGATAAAAAGGCCTTCACCGTCTGCCTGTTAAACGGCGTGACAGGCAGCGGCAAGACAGAGGTCTATTACCGGGCGGTCAGGCATGCCGTCGGCCAGGGAAGGCAGGCCATAATAATGGCGCCCGAGATCGCACTTGCCATGTACACCGAGGGGATCTTAAGGTCGCGTTTTGGAGACAGGCTTGCCGTGTTTCACAGCGGTCTGTCCGACGGTGAAAGATATGACCAGTGGATGCGCATGGTCAGGGGCGAGGCGGATCTTGTCATAGGGGCAAGGTCTGCCCTGTTTTCTCCGCTCCCGAGGCTGGGCCTTATAATTGTGGACGAGGAATACGACTCGTCCTACAAGCAGGAGGAATCCCCTCGATATCAGGCGAGGGATGCGGCAATTGTAAGGGCGAGGATGGAGAATGCCCTGGTTATCCTCGGGGCCGGCACGCCGTCTGTCCAGTCCTTTCATAACGCATCCAAGGGCAAATATCGTATGATATCCATGCCGGAGAGGATAGAGAGCAGGCCGCTGCCTGAGGTTGAGATCGTCGACATGAAGGACCTTAAGGACACCGGCAGGGGTGAAGACATACTGAGCCCTCTGCTGAGAGACGCCCTTAAAAAAACCCTTGCCTCCGGGAACCAGGCCATACTTTTCCTGAATAGGCGAGGTTTCAGCAGGGTTTACCTATGCCGCTCCTGCGGCGAGTCCATGAAATGTCCCAATTGCGACGTGACTTTGATATACCACATCAGGGAAAACAGCCTCAGCTGCCATTACTGTGACTATCATATAACGCCCCCCGATAAATGTCCTTCCTGCAGGAAGGGGCACATGAAGGCATTCGGGTTCGGGACGCAGAGGCTGGAGCTTGAACTGCAGAAGCTGCTCCCTGATTCGAAAATCGGCAGAATGGACAGGGATAATACCAGGCGCAAGGGGGAGACCTTCAGGCTCCTGAAGGACTTTAATGACGGAAGGATAGATGTCCTTGTGGGGACGCAGATGATAACAAAAGGTTATGATTTCCCCAACGTCACGCTTGTCGGCGTTGTCTCAGCCGATCTTTCCCTGGGGTTTCCTGATTTCAGGTCCGGAGAAAGGACGTTCCAGCTCCTGTCCCAGGTAGCTGGAAGGGCAGGCAGGGGTGAACAGAAGGGGAGGGTAATTATCCAGACCTTTAATCCGGCCAACTACGCTATAACGTCAGCCAGGGACCATGATTACAATACCTTTTTTATAAAGGAGAGGGAGCTTCGGGAACAACTGGGTTACCCTCCCTTTTCCTACCTTGCCTGCCTGAGGTTCCAGGGGAATGACAAGGCAGTCGCTGAGGCGGTTACCCGGAGGATGGGAGATGAGATAAAATCCATGATCGCAGGATGGCCGAAAAGGGGCAGGGAGATACTTGTGCTTGGGCCTGTTGCCGCCCCGATAGCAAAGCTGAAAGGCAAATACCGCTGGCAGATCCTGATAAAGGGAAAGGGGACGGCGATACTCCATTACATGCTTAAGGAGGTCGAGGCGCTTTCCAGGGATATCCTGAAAAAGAGCGGGGTAGGCATGGTTATTGATGTGGATCCGTATCAGATGTTATAAAGACGAGGCGCAGGGCGCAGGGCACAGGGCGCAAAGCTTAAGGTGTGAACGTTAAGAATTAAAGCCAACAGTTAAAATTGCTATTTTAATCATCTTTCATATAAGGACAATCTTGTCTAAAACACTGATGCAATTGCTTATGAGAGCAGATAAAGGTGGTCTATTCGCTAATTATATAAATCGAGAACCTGGAACTGTCATTCCCGCGAAGGCGGGAATCCAGAGTTTGCAGTTGACTAAAAAAAACTACTGGATGCCCGTCCCCTGCCTTCGCAGGGGCATGCTTTTCGGGCATGACGAGATACTAATGTTTTTCCTTAAAGACTTCATATAATGGTTTAAAATCGTTTTGGACAGTAATGATATAAGGACAATAATCTAGCCCCTCCCCTTTTAGCAGGGGAGGATTAAGGTGGGGTCTAATATCGTTGGCTCTGCATATATCTTCCGCCAGTTTATTCAAACCTAAAAGAACGGATTATGCTGCTTCTCCTGCCCGGCTGTGGTAACAGGTCCGTGCCCTGAGAGCACCAGGGTATCGTCCGGCAGGATAAATATCTTTCTCCGGATGTTATCGAGGAGCAGATCAAGGTTGCCGCCCGGGAAATCCGTCCTTCCTATGCTCCCGGCAAAGAGGGCGTCACCGCAGATAACTGCCTTTCTCTTTTCCCTCTTTCCGTTGATCTCAAGCTCACCTTCAAAGACGAATCCCTGGCCGGCGCTTGAATGGCCCCTCAGGTCAATGACCTTGAAGCTTATATTGCCCACTTCAATCGTGTCGCCTTCATTGACGAATTGCGAGGCATCGGAGCCTTCCGCGGTGCAGCCGAACATGGTTGCCCTGCTCCCGGCAACAGCCAGGTCGGCTGCCTCATCCTGGTGGATTATTATGGGGGCGCCGGTCTTATCGTGAAGCTCCCTGTTTCCGCCCACATGGTCAAAGTGCGCGTGTGTATTGATGATATATTTTACCTTCAGGCCTTCTTGTTTGACAACGTCAAGTATCGAGTCCACATCCCCGCCCGGGTCAAACACCGCCGCCTCTCCGGTTGCCTCATCGCCGACCAGATAGGTGTTGACCATCAAAGGCCCTGTCTCCATCATCTTTAATATCATATAAAAATCCTCTCAGCCTTATGGAATATGTTTTCAGCAAGGGGGTATTAAAAAAAAGGCAGTCTAGTTTAAAGCAGGCAGCGAGTCAATTCTTTTAAAGTGGTGTTCAGGAATTCTGTTTGACCTTGAGGAATAATAAATATAAATTGGTTACAATACAATAGGCCTAATACTACAGGCTATTAATCAGAATAATGGGGAGAGATGAGAGATATGAGGCTTACACCCATTTTTGACCCTCAAAAACGCGGGCGGCCCATGAGGGTCGCCGCCTTCATGTCAGGTTCCGGGACCAATATTATCAAGCTGATTGAAAAGGAGAAGGCGCTTGAGAAACAATCAGGCACATCTCCCTTTCATATTGTTTTTATCTTCAGCGACAGGTCCGACGGGAAATGCCGGGGAGAAAGGATATCCCTGGGCAGCGGCATACCCTATTTCAGTTATGACATCCGCGCGTTTCATAACATGAGGGGTATAAGGCGCACTGTAGCCACCCCCGAGGGCATGGAGGCGAGAAGGGAGTTTGACTCCATTGCGGAGAAGCTGGTCAGGGCATATGACATAGACGTGATAGCCCTTGGAGGCTATATGAGCTTTATTACACTGGGGCGCTGCATCAATGTGCACCCTGCGGATCTCTCCATCCTGACTCCCGACGGCAGGAGAAGGTATACAGGCGACCACGCGGTACTGGATGCGATTTCAGCAGGGGAGAAGGCGCTTCGATCATCAACCCTGTGGACGGACCAGGGCGTTGATACAGGCCCCCTGCTCATGGTTTCAAGGCCTGTCATGGTGGAGCTTCCTGTCCCTCTGGAGGAGCTGAAAAGAGACAAAAAGGGGCTGATGGAGGTTGCGGACATCCACCAGCAGCGGCTCAAGGAGGCGGGCGACTGGGAGATCTTCCCGCGCACTATTGAGATGACCGCAAGGGGAAGGTTCAGCCTGGACGAATCCAATAATGTCTATGTGGACCGCAAACCTGTTCCTGACGGCTACAGGGAGTGATTATCCTTTAACGGGGCAGATGGAATATATTTCTCTTTAAGTAGACAGTTTTAATTTCCGATGGTATATGTGTAGATATTTTTAAACATTTTTTAAATTAATCCAACTTTAATGGAGGCCAAATGGAAATAAAATCTAGCAGCCATGATCTGCCCATAGCCTGTTTCCGGGAGATCACAAATTGGGTTAATTCAGTCCTCAACCTGGAGCAGCTCCTTGAGGTGATAATAGACACTGCTACGCGCATGATGGAGGCCAAGGCCAGTTCCCTGCTCCTGCTGGATGAAAAGACGCAAAAATTATATTTCAAGGTTGCCACCGGTGAAAAGAGCGATCAGGTCAGGCAGTTCGAGGTGAAATTAGGGGAGGGGATTGCAGGCTATGTCGCGCAGAAAGGCGAGCCCCTGTTGATACCCGATGTGCGGAAGGACCCCAGGTGGGATAAAAAGATAAGCGAGTCCGTCGGATTCAAGACCACCTCCATAGCCTGTGTCCCTTTAAAGGCGGATAACAAGATAATAGGAGTCTTTGAGATCATCGATAAAGAGGACGGGAGCCCCATAAGGGAAGATGACATGAAGATGCTTTCGGTCATAGCGGACATGGCTTCCACGGCTATTATAAACGCCCGCAAGATTGAAGAGGTGCAAAAGGAAAACAGGGATCTGAGGCAGGAGATCGGCGACAAGTACAAGATTGTGGGACAGAGCAGGGAGCTTACCAAGGTCATATCAGACGCCCTCAAGGTGGCCAACTCAAAGACCAGCACCATGATACTGGGAGAGAGCGGCACAGGGAAAGAGCTTCTGGCCCGGCTTATCCACCGGGCAGGGCCGAGAAAATCAATGCCCATGGTTGTCCTGAACTGCGCGGCGCTGCCGGAGACACTTCTGGAGAGCGAGCTGTTCGGTCACGAGAAGGGTTCCTTTACCGGGGCGACAACCAGGAAGATCGGCAAGTTTGAGCTTGCGGACGGCGGCACCATTTTCCTGGATGAGATAGGCGAGATGTCCCAGAGCATGCAGGCAAAGCTCCTCCAGGTGCTTCAGGAGGGCATGTTCTACAGGGTCGGCGGCCTCGAAGCCCTGAGCGTCGATGTCAGGGTCATCGCTGCCACAAACAGGGATATCCAGAAGGAGGTGTCAGAGGAGAAATTCAGGGAAGACCTCTTTTACAGGCTCAATGTGGTACAGATCAACATGCCTCCCTTAAGGGACAGGAAAGAAGATATACCGCTGCTTGCCGACCATTTTCTGAATATCTTCAAGACAGAAACAGGGCTTTATGATCTGCACCTATCCGAGAAGGCAATGGAAAGGATGACTGAGTATAACTGGCCCGGTAATGTCAGGGAGTTCAGAAACGCCATTGAAAGGGCCGTGGTAATGGGCAACGGAAAGGTTATCATGCCCGATGATCTTCCGATATCGAGATCCAGGGTGAGCATTACCGGGGAGATAGAGGCCGGGTTGACCCTTAAGGACGCCCTGGACAGGTTTAAAAAGGAATTCGTCAGAAAGACGCTGGAAAAGACAAACGGGAACAGGAGCAAGGCCGCAAAGATAATGGATATTCAAAGGACGTATCTTTCCAGGCTTATCTCCGAATACGGGCTTTAGCGCTTATAACTTAATAGTCGTTTTTAACCAGGCCAGGCCGGGACCAAATCCTCCCCCTCTTAGGGGGAGGCCAGGAGGGGGTTTTAAAAAACAAACGGAATACCAATAACCTAAAGAGACCCCACCTTAATCCTCCCCTAAAACGGGAGGAGATTATGAACAATATCTGGCAAAAAGGTTCATCAATATTATGACCTGAATGATTGAAACCGGGCAATTCGGGCTGGGAAATTTATCGGATATATCCTTAAGGAGAACATGTTGATATGAAGGAATTTATCCACTGCCCCTTTTGCGGCAGGGAGATAGAGAGATATAAAAATCCCCTGCCTACTGTTGACATAATAATAGAGACGGCAAAGGGGATTGTCCTTATTCGAAGAAAAAATCCGCCCTATGGATGGGCGCTGCCGGGCGGGTTTGTGGATTACGGAGAGACCCTTGAGCAGGCTGCCGTAAGGGAGGCGAGGGAAGAGACCTCCCTGGATGTGGAACTTGTATCACAGTTCAGGGCATATTCCGATCCATCAAGGGATCCGAGACATCATACGATCTCGGTTATATTCAGGGCCAGGGCTGCTTCCGGAACGCCCAGGGCCGCTGATGACGCGATTGACGCAGGGATTTTTAACCGCAACAACCTGCCCGATGACCTGGCCTTTGATCACGGAAAGATACTTCAGGATTATTTTTCAGATGAACAGGATTAACGCCGGGGTCTTCCGATAAATGTTCATAAAAGAAATCAGGGCCTTTATCAAGCGTTCAATTTTACTGTGCCTCCTTGCCGGGGCACTCATCATCCTTGCCGGCACCATTATCCAGGGCTCCCATTTTCAAAAAATGATATTGAAACGGATTTCCGATGCCATAGGATATGATATTCATGCTAAGGACATTGAACTTAATCTGTGGAACGGCCTGGGCATAAACATCAATGACCTTTCGGCCCGGTCAAGAAAAGGCGGCGAGAAATTCACCGCCTCGGGCCTTAGGCTGACACTGGACGTAAAGGCGCTGCTTGCAGGGCGCGTCGTCCCTTCAACTCTTTATCTTTCCACGCCTGTAATAGAACTGCCATGGGAGAAGGGGTATGAAATCAATCATGCCCTTGAGAGGTTCCTGCCTGAAAAGATACCGCTTTTCTGGTTTCCCGGGATTCAATCCCTTATTATTGAACAGGGCCGTGTTATCTTCTCCGGGGTAACTTTCAACCTGGAGGATTTTGATCTTCGCGCAGGCAGGATAAGCCCTTCGCCTCTGGTATTTTTTGTCATATCCAAAGGGAAAATCGGTTTCAAGGGTGAAACGGCGGGTTTTGAGCTGAGCGGGAGGGTAACGCCCCCTTCAAGTGACAGCAAGCCCATGCTTGTTAAAGTTAAGGTTGCAACAGAGAGTGCCCCTTTAAACTGGTTCAAGTGGCCTGCATCGATCCCCGTGAAGAACGGTTATTTTAAAACCATGCTCAATATAGAAGGGGACCCCACTGACCATCTGGCCATGAAAGGCCTGATCGATTTAACAGGGTTTCAATTCGATTATATCAGAAAGGAAAGGCTCAAGGAATTCTCTATCCCTGAAATTACGCTCGATTTTAAATCAACCATCATGGCCGATCATGTTGATGTCCAACCCCTGAAGATAAAGGCAAATGATATTGCGATTGACCTGGGGTTTACATTCGGTTTTCAAAAAAGCGGGACCCCCTTTCTGGATATGAACTTCAAGAGCGAGGTCATGGATGCTGAGACCTTTAAGGCCCTCTTCCCGTCGCCCCTTCTTCCCATGTGGCTTGAAGACAGGCTTTTCCCCATAATCGCGGGCGGTGATATAAAGATAAACGGTTTTAACCTCAAGGGGGGCATTGACCAGATAAGACATATGTCAAGGCCTGAAAACCGGTCTGTATTGGAGATGTTTTTTGAGTGCCGGGGGTTGGAGGTCTCCGGCGGAGGCATAGGCATCCCCTTCAGGAATGTAACCGCCGACATGGAACTTAAGGACGGTTTTTTCCGCATCAAGGGGCTTAACGCCGGGTTCGGCAGTTCCCTGATAAAAAATGCCGGCATTGAAATCAGTGATGTCTTCAGCATATCACGATTTTATGAAATAAATGCAGACGGTGATTTCGATATCAGGGAGCTCATGAGCCAGAAGGGCATGGATGTTGTGCCGTTGAATGTATCCCGTTTCCTTGACCGGCAGCCTGATATCAAAGGAAGGATATCCGGCAATATCTCGATCGGCTACCGGAAGGGATGGGGTCGTCCTGAGATATTAAGCGGCGACCTTCTCATGAAACGTCTCTCTCTTGATAAAAAGGAATATATATTTCCGGTGAGATTTGACGAGGCCTTTGTACATATTGATAACGCCGGTTCCGACTACATGTCGGGATCAGGTTCATGGGGCAATAATTCATTCCATGCATCCGCCGATTTCGGCATAGCCGGTGTGACGCCCTATTTCAAGAGCGGCCGTTTATCCGCGAAGGCTGATATGAACCAGGTGTTCTCCTGTTTCAATCCGGCCGGCAGGCTTCCTCTGATATTCAATGAATACCTTCCCTGGGATATATCCATGGCAAAGGAAGAAGAAGGCTGGTCCGTTAAAGGCAGGGTCGACCTGATGGACACACATGTAAAATACGGGGGTTTTACTGTCAGGCCCACAGGAGACGACAGCAATAATCTTGTCTTTGAGCTGTCTGTCAGGCCGGATGAAGGCAGGGTTGATCTCAGCAATGCCCTGCTGAGGCTTAAGGAATCCTCTGTTAACCTTGCAGGCTCATTTGATCTTAAGCGCAGAAGACCCGTTAAGGTCAGGATTTATTCTTCGGGGCTTCTCATGAAAGACCTGTCCGTCATAACGGATCAAAGGGAGATCTTCTCCGCAGGGCTCTTAAAAGGCGACCTCAATATATCGATGCCGGAAACGAAAGGGGGGGATGGTCTGCTTCTTGAGGGGCCGGTGGAAGGGGCAGGCCTGTCCTTTCAAACCGGCAGGGACTCGCCGCTTATCAGCGACTGCTCATTTCAGGCGGATTTTTCAGGAAGGGGGGCAAGGTTAAACTACTGTACTCTGAAGACAGGCCGGAGCTCATTCTCGATCACGGGCGATGTCAGCGGATGGAGGGGTCTTAAAGGGGATATAAAGGCACATTCGGATTATCTTGATTTTTCAGACATCCTTTCAACGGAGGATGCGCCGTCGCGAAACAGTATCATGGATCATATTAACCTCTCGATATCCATGGATGTATCAAGGGGTCGATTCAGAAAGCTGGAGTATGGACCGGCCGAGGCTGACCTTGTATTTGACAAGGGCAATCTTTTTATAAAAGACTCGCAGGTCCGGCTGGATCACGGGGACCTGGCAATAGACGGGCATGTGCTGAAGTCGCCCGATCGTGAGATGCAGTTTGCCTGCGATATCCGCATTAATGATCAGCCTGTTGATGAACTGATTGAAGGGCTGGGTATTGCTTACAGAGCGATCAAGGGAGATATTGCCGTTGACGGCTCCCTTTCCATGAAGGGCAGGGAGAAAAAGGACATGCTTTCCGGACTGAAGGGGTCTGCAAAGGTTTCAATAACAGAGGGGCTGATAAAAAATCCCAATATAATCATCAAGGTGCTGGATTTTCTGAGCCTGCAGAAGATATTTGAACAGAGACCGCCGGACCTCAGGGGGGATGGCCTTTACTTTGAG
>JBFYXR010000137.1:0-7922 GCA_041310455.1 Desulfobacteraceae bacterium
ATATTTTAATACCTTATTCCAGGGATTAATTTTACACCCCCCCTGAAGGTGGGGCCGAACCTTTAGAAATAGCATGAAAATGTCCACCCGACCTCTTTTAAAGCAAAATGAATGCCAAAGGCGTATTTCAATAAATATGCTTATATTACGATTAGTTACAGGCAGCAGCCCGGCGGGTTTAATGTTTAGCCGTGTATAGCAAATATTTTATTTGTATAATTTATCATACTCAAGACATGAAGGAAAATAGCGAGAAATATTGGTCGGTTATTAGATCCGGGACCCGATTGTACCCAGCAAATCAAGGCGTTTTATCTAACTTCGCGCGGAACGAAGTTCCAGGTCAGACAGCACTCAGACTGGGACAGCCCGAGAAGACAACTGCCTGATTGCGCCAAGAATCGATTTAACAAGAATCTGTGTTTCTTATCGGGTTAATAATTTCAACCAGTGATATATACTAAATGGCATCGTTTCCCGATTCACCAGTCCTGATTCTAACGGCATCTTCCAGGGGGATCACAAAAATCTTTCCGTCGCCTATATCACCTGTCCGAGCCTGATCCTGAATCACTTTTACTGCCTCAGAAAGAAGTGAATCGGCCACAACAATTTCCATTTTGATTTTCGGCACAAAATCAATTTGATACTCTGCCCCTCTATATATCTCTTTGTGCCCCCTTTGCCTTCCAAAACCTTTAACCTCGGTGACGGTCATCCCTTGAATGCCAAGTTTTGTAAGCCCCTCTTTCACATCATTCAGTTTAAAGGGTTTAATAATTACTTCAAGCTTCTTCATTTTACTCTCCTTTCTTAAACCTTAAAGGATATATGCCTTCTCATCATGCTGGCTCAGGTCCAAGCCATTTATCTCATCATTGGCATGCACACGCAAGCCGAAAATCTTG
This sequence comes from Desulfobacteraceae bacterium, assembly GCA_041310455.1. GTDB lineage: Bacteria > Desulfobacterota > DSM-4660 > Desulfatiglandales > HGW-15 > JAFGIC01. Next base: position 909 of record JBFYXR010000137.1, read on the forward strand.
TCTATGATTTTCAGGAAGACATAGCTCATAACGAATGCATAGACCAACGTAGCAATGACAGCGATAAGCTGAACTCCGAGTTGTCCCGGATTCCCGGCAAAAAGCCCATCAGGCCCGTTTGGATTCACCGCTTTGCTTGCAAAAAGGCCTGCGGCCAGAAGACCCAGGACGCCGCTGACCCCATGAACGCCGACTACATCCAGACTGTCATCATAACCTAACCGATTTTTAGCCATCACACCCAGGTAACAGGCGATGCCTGCCGCAAAACCTATGATACACGCCGAAACCGGCCCTACGAATCCGGATGCAGGTGTTATCGTTGCCAGACCTGCAATGGCGCCGCTGGCCGCCCCAAGCGTGGTCGCCTTTCCGCGGGCCTTCCATTCGATTGCAAGCCAGCCAAGTGTGCCGGTGGCGGCAGCGAGATGGGTTGCTATGAACGCGGTGCCTGCAAGAGCCCCGGCCGAAAGTGCGCTCCCTGCGTTGAAGCCGAACCATCCGAACCAGAGAAGTCCCGCGCCGAGAAGTGTCATGGGGAGGTTATGGGGCCTCATCTCCTCAGTCCCGTATCCTTTTCGCTTGCCCATTATAACGGCGGCAGCCAGCGCCGCCACGCCTGAACTAAGGTGGACGGCAACCCCTCCTGCAAAGTCAATCACCCCAAGGCGGGCCATCCACCCGCCGCTGCCCCAGATCCAGTGGCATAGAGGATTATAAACGAATGTCGCCCACAGGATGCTGAAGAGCAGAAACGGCCCGAATTTCATTCTTTCCGCGAATGCCCCTGCAATAAGCGCCGGAGTAATCACCGCGAACATACACTGATAAATCATGAACACCTGATGAGGTATTGTAGTGGCGTAGACATTCGAGGGTGACAGCCCCACTCCGGACAGGCCGAACCATTCAAGGCCCCCGGTAATACCCCATTTATCCGGTCCGAAGGACATGCTGTATCCCCAAAGAACCCATTCAACACTTATGATTGCTATAATCACGAAACTCTGCATAATGGTCCCGAGGACATTCTTATTCCTGACCATTCCACCATAGAACAAGGCAAGTCCCGGCGTCATGAGCATAACCATTGCCGCTGAAACAAGTATAAAGGCGGTATCCCCTGTGTTCATATTGATCTCTCCTTAAATTTTTAAAGGAAGAGACCTTGCAAGACTAATACCTTTTCCTGCATAAAATTATCTGATGTATTTTCAATTAGTTAAAGGCAAGGGGCAATTAAATGCCTGAAGTTTTCCTACATTTTGGTAAGGTTAGGGGGCGGCAAAGGACATTTTTGTAGCTTATCATGCCCTCAACCTCCCTTGCGTCCATTTCTGCTCTGATTGCGATCCATGATCTTCCCCAACCACCACCATGTGACCCAACCGAAAAGTATCATAGCCACTGTGAATGCCCCATAGGCAATCGGCCATTCTATCACCTTCGTCATCATGCTGTATTCCGACATCCCTCCCATGCTAGCGATAAGGTTGAGCGGCAGAAAGACGACATTTATTACTGTCAAATTCTTTAACAATACGTTCATGTTATTGTTAATTATGGTGCCCCGCGCATCCATTAGACCCGACAGAACTGTTGAATAGATGTTGGCCTGTTTACTGGCCTGCTGATTTTCTATTATTACATCATCCAGGAGGTTAATCTGATTCGGAGTCAGGCTCTGTTTCTCGGGGGTGCTTCGCAATTTTGAAACCACTGTAAGATTGGATTCCAGGGCATTGTGGTAATAAACCAGGCTTTCACCCAGCGCAAACATCTGAAGCAGATACCTGTTTTCCATTGAGGAAACAAGCTTAGCCTGCAGCTGTTGGGATATCATTTTGATGGCTTTAAGATGATCCAGATAATGATGAACCGTCATCAACAGGACCTGAAGCACACATTCCCAGATGGAGTCGATCCTTTTAAAGCCACGGCCTGTCAATGGGAGATCCCCTCGAGGCACTATAAGGGCCACCTTGTTCTCCCTGATTGCTATCCCCAGGGAAGACACCTCAAATTGAACAGCATCACCGATTGACACATTGTCCGGTCTTTTCCAGATAATGAATGTGCGATCCTGCGCGCTCTCCACACGGGGCACTTCATCAGGGTCGAAAACGGCATCCAGGTCTGTCCTGTCCAGGTCAAATTGCCTAAGCAAATCATCCTTCTCAACATCTGTGGGTTGAAAATATACGAATACAGAGGCAGTATCTATTTCCGATTGCACCAGTTGCTGAGACAATATACGATAGGATGTTATCATAGTTGCCCTCCAGGTTTTACAGTTATGCTATACGTTCAGTCCTTGGACATGTCAATTATATAAAATCACCCCGCTGAAAAATATTTAATACTTCCAACCTTTGGGGATCTTATGTTATGCGGCCACACCCATGGCGGACAAATATGGCCTTTCAGCTATATTGTTAAGGCCTCTTACCCCTTACTGGCAGGGCAATATGATATCAATGGAATGCCGGTGATAGTATCCCGCGGCGCCGGCACATGGGGGCCGCGGATGAGGCTGTGGAAACCGGGAGAAATCGAAAGGATAACGCTGCGGAACAAAAACCCTCAAGAAAGACAGCAAACAATTATCTCTAAAATGCATCAAATACAGGATTCTACCCATGATTAACGAGTTCGATTTCAACGCCATCCGGTTATAACAAGTTAAAATCCTTGACGAATATTACTCCATAGGTTATTTTCACAATACATCAGGACCGCAAAACGAACGGCCAGATTCATTATTTTTTTATCTCATCCGGAGAAAGCCATGAAATCAGCAGTTATACACGGCATGTCAAGCGATTCACTGGTAATGATAGGCGAGAGCATCAATAATCTTAACGAATACCTGTCAGGCAGAGAGGCGATAATCATTACTGATGTAAATGTTTTCCTCCATTACCGGCATCTCTTATCCTCGGACAAGATCATTCAGATCGGGACCGGAGAGGGAATCAAGACCCTTGATACCGTCAAGGAAATTATCGGCAGGCTCATCGAAATGGAGGCCGACCGCACAGCCTTTATTGTGGGGATCGGCGGAGGCATTGTATGCGATATAGCAGGTTTCGTGGCTTCTATTTTTGAAAGGGGATTGAGCTTCGGTTTTGTGTCCACCACTCTCCTGTCCCAGGTCGATGCGAGCGTAGGAGGGAAAAACGGCGTAAATTTTGATGGGTATAAAAACATGGTTGGCGTCTTCAGCCAGCCTGAATTTGTCCTGTGCGACCCGGAGCTCCTTAAAACCCTTCCTGAAAAGGAGCTGCTTAACGGGTGCGCTGAGATCGTCAAGCATGCCGCCATAGCAGACCCTAAATTTTTCAGTTATCTTGAGGAAAATTACAGGGGCATACTCAATCTGGACAACAGTGTTATTGAAAAGGTAGTCCATGACTCTGTCATTATTAAATCAGGCATTGTAAACAGGGATGAACGGGAAAGGGGAGAGAGAAGAAAGCTTAATTTCGGTCATACAATCGGACATGCCCTTGAAAAGGTAACGGGAATAACCCATGGGGAGGCGGTCAGCGCAGGCATGGCGACTGCAGCCGGGATATCCGAGAAAACGGGCCGTCTTAAAAGGAAAGACCGGATCAGGATTGAAACCCTGCTTCAAAATATGGGGCTTCCCACCTCCGTTCAGGCCGACAAAAAAAAGATGCTTGATGCCATAGGCAGGGATAAAAAGAGGGAAAGGTCCGGCATACATTTTGTGCTCCTGGAGGAAATCGGAAAAGCGGTTATTCAGGAGATCTCCCTGGAGGATTTGCAGGGTTTTATAGATGGATAAAATCACCTATTTCAACAGCATCCCTGTTGTTCCGGAACAGAAATCCATTATGTCCCGCCTGGGTCGCAGGAGGGATCCAACAGCATTGAGCGCAAAGGATCAGGCCTTTATTGATGAAATGAGCAGCCTGGGTCTCGCCCTATGCCGGAATCAGGGCGCAGCAGGACGGTTCCTTCTTAAGAGCCGGACAAATGAAGCGGTGGTTCTGGCCGATGGGACAGGACTGGAAAGCCGGCAGCTTGCCGGGTTGCTTCAAAAAAGCGATGAGGTCCTGTTTATGGCAGGAACCTCGGGGCCGGAAATCACTGACAGGATCAGCCTTGAAATGGGCATGGGAAACGCCGCGGCTTCAGTTGTCCTGGACGCGATCGGATCAATCTCCGCGGATATGATACTTGACTGGATTATGGATATGTTCAACAAGCTGCTTTTAAAAGAGGGCAGGCGCCTGACCCGGCACAGATACAGTCCGGGCTTCGGCGATCTGCCCTTGAGCAATCAGGCCGTAATTTTCCGGCTTCTTGATCTTGGACGGCTTCAGCTGAGTCTGAACAAGTCAATGATGCTGGAGCCGGAAAAATCAGTGCTTGCCATTGCCGGGATAGAAAGGTTGGAAACAGATTGAACAGGAATCAATTCAAATCATCTCTCGGGGATCATTTGCTGATCCTGGATGGCGCCACAGGAACTGCGCTGCAAAAAAACGGGCTGCCTTCCGGAGTCTCTCCTGAAAAATGGGTGCTGGAAAATCCGGAGGCGCTGATCTCGTTGCAGCGCTCCTATTTTAATGCCGGCTCAGATGTGGTTTTGTCCTTCACCTTTGGAGGCAACCCGCCTAAACTGGATGAATATGGCCTTGGAGGCTCTTGCAGAGAGATCAACAGAAGGCTTGTGAAGCTCTCCCGCCAGGCTGCAGGAAAGAACGGTCTTGTTGCAGGCGACATCTCTTCGACGGGCAGATTCATTGAACCCTTCGGGGACATGCCCTTTGAGACAGCGGTCAGCCATTACAAAGAGCAGGCAGCAGGGCTGCTCGATGGCGGTGTTGACTTCTTTATGATAGAAACAATGATTGATCTTCAGGAGGCAAGGGCTGCCCTGATAGCCGTCAAAGAGACCTGCGACCTGCCGGTGTGCGTGAGCATGACTTTTAACAGGGATGGAAGGACCCTCACAGGCACGGATCCCGTGACCGCCCTCATCACGCTTCAAAGCCTTGGTGCAGATGCCGTAGGCTGCAACTGTTCTACCGGGCCACAGGATATGCTGGAGTTTATACGGGCCATGAGACCCTATGCAAGGGTTCCCCTGTTTGCAAAACCCAATGCCGGTCTGCCGAGGCTGATCAAGGACAGGACCGTCTTCGACATGGGGCCGGAGGAATTCGGACAATACGGAAAACTCCTTGCAGAGGCAGGCGTCTCGATGATCGGGGGCTGTTGCGGGTCTGACCCTGCATATATCATTGAGCTTCAGTCAAATCTTAAATGCTTCAAACCCTCCCCCGCCGGGCTGCCCTCCTTTTCAGCAGTGACATCCATAAGAAGGACGGTACAGATCGGCCCAGGGTTTCCGGTGGCCGTGATTGGAGAGCGTATTAATCCTACCGGTAAAAAAGGCCTGCAGGAGGAATTCAGGACAGGAAAAACAACGGAGGTGCGCCGTCTGGCCATGGAGCAGACCGCCGCAGGCGCCGCCATACTGGACATAAACGTAGGCATGCCGGGAATAAATGAGAAGGAAAAGATGAAGGAACTGGCGGGGCTGCTTTCAACCCTGGTTGACGCGGCACTCTGTCTCGATTCTTCAAACCCTGAAGTCCTTGAAGCAGCCTTGAGGATCTATCCCGGAAGGGCACTGATCAACTCCGTTTCCGCGGAAAAGATAAAGCTGGAGAAGCTCCTGCCTGTTGCCGCGAAGTACGGGGCGATGTTTATCCTGTTGCCGCTGGATGATTCAGGAATCCCAAAGACTGCCGGTGAACGGAAGAATATCGTGGAGGCTGTTTGTGCCAGGGCACTTGAACATGGCTGCACCAAGGACGATATTATAGTGGATGGGCTTGTAATGACCGTTTCCTCGGACCAGGAAGCGGCAGGGGAGACGCTTGAGCTGATCCGCTGGTGCAGCAGGGAATTCCGGATCAACTCCCTTGTCGGGCTGTCGAATGTCTCCTTCGGCCTCCCGAACCGCGGCCTTATAAACAACGCCTTCCTGGCAATGGCGATCGGGGAGGGCGTCAGTGTCTTTATTGCCAACCCCGCGAGCGAGGGCCTGATCCCTGTTAAAATGGCCTCTGAACTGCTGGCAGGAAAGGATCAAAACAGCAGGAGGTACATAGCCTATCAAACCAACGTGGCAGGGACAGGTGATGCGGCTCAGCGCCCTCCTGCCGAACAGGACCTTTTAGGGCAGATCTTTTCCGCTATAGTGAACGGAGACCGCGAGATCATAACTCCTCTTCTCCGGAAGGCCCTGGCTGAAGGACACAGGCCTGAGGACCTGGCAGACACGCAGCTTATACCTGCCATTACAAAGGTAGGCGAGCTGTTTGAACAGAAAAAATATTTTCTCCCCCAGCTGCTGCAGAGCGCCGAGGCCATGAAAAAGGCCTTCGAACTCCTGGAACCGCTGATGCAGGCCGGGAAAGCAGGCGCGCCTGCAAAGGCGCAGATTGTCCTTGCAACAGTTAAGGGCGATATCCATGATATAGGCAAGAACATTGTCGCCCTCATGCTGAGGAATCACGGTTTCATTGTCCATGATCTTGGAAAGGATGTGGAGCCGAGGCTGATCGTGGATAAGGCCAGGGAGACAGGGGCGGATATAATCGGCCTGTCGGCCCTCATGACAACCACCATGGTCCAGATGAAGGCAGTGATCGACCTGGCCAGGAAGGAAGGGCTGAATTGCAGATTCCTGATAGGAGGCGCTGTTGTCAATCAGGCCTATGCGGACGAGATAGGCGCGGACGCCTATGCACCCGACGCACATATGGCCGTCAAAATAGCCAGGCAGTTGTCCTCCACATAGCTTAAAAATGAAGGTGTAGAAATAGCTATGGATTTTTCCAATAACCCGCAAATGAAGCTTGCTTACGATTTTGTCCGTGATTCGGGCTGTAATGTTTTTCTAACCGGCAAGGCAGGCACGGGCAAGACAACCTTTTTACACAATTTTAAAAAGGAGTCGGCCAAACGGTT
>JBFYXR010000140.1:0-6628 GCA_041310455.1 Desulfobacteraceae bacterium
GCCACACCATTTCAATTTAATAAAATTGGCCCTCCCATGACACCTGTGCCGGTTACTGCCCCCTGCAAAATCCTAACCGGACATTGCTGGGTATTTTAGCGATAATTTTTAATAAAACCAACAAAAACATTTATTCAGGGCAAGATATATCAGAATTTCTTGTGAAAATAATTATAATACCTTGAGGGCTGCAATATTTTTCAGTTGCAATTGGAGGATAATTATATTTCATTAATATTCCGAGGGAGTTCATTTTATTCTTGTATATTCCAGGAGATAAAAAATCTGATGACCAGGCAGCCGGAAATAAAAAATTTCATTACTCCTGAAAAAACAGCATCTCATGCGGAGATCCTTTCAAACAGGGTACTCAACCGTTTCCGTCACCTCTCAAGACGCTTCAAACGCATGAATATCGATTGCTTCCGCCTTTATGACTGGGACATTCCAGAGGTGAGGGCAGTAGTTGACTGGTACGCAGGCCATATAGTCATAGCTGAATACGAACGTCTGCAGACAGGGCCTGACTGGCTGCCGCAGATGGCCGGTGCAGTTTGCGAAGCGCTTGGTGTTCCGCCCGAAAAGGTGCATATGAAGCGTCGACGGACCAGAACGCCCGGCAGGCAGCGCTATGAAAGGATCGACAATCTTGGTGAAAGGATTGAGGTCAGGGAGCGGGACCTGCGCTTTCTGGTAAACCTGAAGGATTTTATCGACACGGGGCTGCATTCCGACCATCGTGACACAAGGATTATTATTGGGGAACTTGCCAGGGACATGGATTTTCTGAACCTGTTTGCCTATACCGGCGCCTTTACCTGCGCCGCAGCCGCGGGAGGGGCAAGAAGAACAGTTACGGTCGATAAATCCGAAACATACCTGAGGTGGGCCGAGGATAACATGAGGCTGAACGGCCTCGCAGGCAAACAGCATATCTTTGTCCGATCCGATGTCGGCCAATTTCTGGAAGACGCCGGCAGGGAAGGCAGACGTTTCACCCTTGCCTTTATTGATCCTCCGTCCTTTTTTACATACGGCAAGAAAAATATGGAGTTTGACGTCAACAGGGATCATCCCAGGTTGATACAGAGCGCGCTGACGGTTATGGCCCCCGGATCAACTGTCTTTTTTTCAACAAATCATCAGCGCTTTGAGCCCCGCATGGACGGGCTTCATACAAAAGGAATAACTGAAATAACTCCGTCAACCATCCCTGAAGACTTCCGCAACCGCAAAATACACCGATGCTGGAAAATTATCGTTTAACTGTGCCTTCCTGAACGGATTAGATATCCGTTATGCGGGCATTATGCCTGTGAGTTTTTCAATCCAAAATGCTTGAATATTATTTCCTTTCAGTATAAAAATAATCAGATTTATACGTTTGACTGCAATTAAATAATTCATTTAACATAGATAACAAAGGGAGGATATCCGATGGCGCAGGAAACAACAGTATCAAAATTCAATCTTACCGGCAGGGAGATCCTTTCCTCATATGCGGCCTACACAATCGAAGGGATTATGAGTGCGCGGGTGCAGAGGGGAAAGGACACATGGACAATAGAAGAGAGAAACGGCATCGCAAAGGGCACATCAGATGGAGAGAACGAGGCTATATACATCCCAAATGACAAGGCCATTCAATCCATATCGAAGAATATCGCGCCCCTTCTGCCGAAAAAGGCAGTCATCAGGAAACCGTCAGATATCCTTGATGCAGTTGAAGAGTTTGACCTGAAACTTATTGAGAAGGCTGGGCCGAATAAAAAGAAATGGGGGGGCAATGCCTGCCTAGCCTCCTCCACGGTATTCTTCCAGACACTTTTAAAGGCCTCGGGATATAAGCCCTGGCAGCTCCTGGCGCCTAAAAATTTCAAGACCTTTTATATGCCGAATATTGCCTTTAATATGGTCTGCGGCGGAGAACACGTCCCCGGCACAAAACAGGATATCCAGGAGATGTTCTTTTTTTACATGAACGGCAAATCCATCAAGGATGTCTTTTCAACAGCCATCAAATTCTTCAAACAGTTCGAAAAAAACCTGGTCCGTGACGGTCTTCCCACCGGCACTGCAAAGGAGAGAGGATTTGTTTTTCCGGTAAAGGATAATTATGAGGGGCTCAAACGCATAAAGGAATGCGCGGAACAGCTGGGGCTTAAGCCTGCCGATTATGCCGTCGGCACGGACAATGCCTTTTCGGAGATACAGAAGACCGAAGACCTGAGGGCCAAAGGTATGTATGATATGAGGTTTTCGGGCCTGGGAATCAAGACCCGCGAGGAATTGATTAACTTTAATGCAACAGTGGTAAACAGCGCCAATAATTTTGTAACAATGGAAGACCCCGGCTCTGAGTCTGATATCGATGCACACAGACTGATGAATGCGAAATATGGAAACCGCATTCAGATAGTAATTGATGATGCGGCTGTTACACAGCTTCGTTTCATTATTCCATTTCTTGCCGCAAAGGAGCAGAAGGACCGGGCAGGCAATTCTGTGCTTATCAAATTGAATCAGGCAGGGACCTTTACGGAGACATGTCTTGCGTCCGAGGTAGTGCTGGGCCTTGCCGATGTCAACAAGGTGGCAAAATTCCTTACAGCCAGGGGCGACATTAAAAAGGTCTTATCTGACCTTAAGGCTCTTGGAATAAGCAGCCTTGCTGAGGCAATAAATAACATCAAGGCCCTCGGCTCTACAGCCTTCTTCTCACACCGTTCTACTGAAGGGTCTTCAGAATTCCTTCCCATAATGCCCCTTCTATTCGGTTCAGTGACAAACAAACTCTGGTTCAAGGCCGGGGCGCCAAACGGAGAAAGAAACCTCCAGAACTATAATCCTCTTATCAGGGCTGAAGAAGAGATGCGCAGCGCAGGAATAAAGACCGTGGTTGCCAATTTCGACGGCCTGCCCAAAGGTGTGACGGTCCCGGTTTTGAAGTAATATGCAAGGCAACCCCAGTTGTCCCCTGCCCCATCTGCAGACAGGGGACAACGGAAATTTCCTCCCTGTTTCCTGACTGACAGGAACAAACACCTCTAACAAAAGGCCTATTGGCTCATATTTATAAACAATAATGAAACAGGGTGAATGAAGTTAAAGGCAGTATGATGGCAGAAGATATCCGATGGGAAAAAACACATTGCTCGAGGATGGATCATGGCGGATGCGGACTGATTGTCGGAATAAAGGGCAACCGCATCATCAAGATCAAGGGAGACCCCGAGGGTTTTTTGAATAAGGGTTATATCTGCGTTAAAGGGATGACTGCTGCAGGCCGCCTTGAGCATCCTGACAGGCTGAGACATCCTGTGAAACGCATCGGCACCAGGGGCGAAGGGAAATGGAAAAGGATATCATGGGATGAGGCCATTGATTCAATATGCGACAACCTGTGTTTAATCAGGGACCGCTACGGTGCAAGGGCCATGGCATTTTGTCAGGGCATGCCCAAGGGGCTGGACCATTTTGCGCTGATACGTCTTGCAAACACCTATGGCTCGCCTAATGTAGTAGGCAACCAGGATGTATGTCATGCGCCGAGAGAATTAGCCGGAATTTATACATGCGGTTTCTATCCGGTCCCTGATCTTCGAAATAAAACAGAACTGGTGTTAGCCTGGGGCAGCAATAACCTGCGGACAAACGAAGAAGGAACCATATGCAGCCGTTTACTCGATTGCCTGAAGGAAGGGACCGGGCTTATTGTGATTGACCCCATGAAGACGGTATTGGCTGAAAAGGCTAGGTACTGGCTGCAGCTCAGGCCTGGAACCGACAATGCCCTTGCCCTTGCTTTCCTTAATGTGATCATTAATGAAAAGCTGTATGATTTTGATTTTGTAAAGAAATGGACCCACGGCTTTTCAGAATTTTCAAATCACATCGACCAATACACACCGGAAAGAATGTCTGAAGTTACGTGGGTTCCAGCTGATATGATAAGGGACGCAGCAAGGGCCTATGCCATGGCAAAACCGGCTTCAATTCTTTGGGGAAATGCACTTGAACACAACGTAAATGCCTTTGACACCTTGAGGGCGATTGTCTGCCTCATGGCCGTTACAGGGAACCTGGATATCCCGGGAGGTAATATTCATGCCAGTGAGCCTGACCTGCTCCGCCTGGGCAGACTTGTCCGGGCTGATCTGCTGCCTTCAAAAAGGTCGGAGATGATCAATGCCTATTACGATGTAATACAGGGAATGATGACGGTGCCCCCTGCCCTTTTCAGACGCGCTGTGCTTGAGGATCTCCCTTACCCTGTAAAGGGCGCCTATATAATGGGCGCAAATCCTCTCATTTCCTATGCCGGGAGCGGCACAACATTTGATGCATTCATGAAACTTGATTTCATTGCAGTCTCAGACATATTCATGACGCCTACTGCTGCTCTTGCGGATGTTGTCCTGCCTGCGGCCACTGCATTTGAATTTAATGATATCGGCCATGCCGGTTTAGGACATGGATGCATCCTGGCAAGGCCAAAAGTGGTTGACCCGCCCGATGAATGCTGGCCGGACATAAAAATATTAAATGAGATAGGCAAAAGAGTGACATCAACTGATCTATGGTATGAAGATTACAATGCATTCCTCAACGAACTGTTAAGACCGTCAGGATTGGACTTCAGCGGTTTTGCCAGGCTTGGACATCTTAAGGGCATTGAGAGCTATAGAAAATTCCACACATCGGGATTTAAGACACCTTCAGGAAAGGTGGAGCTCTCTCTATGCAGATCACAGGAAACAGGACTCCCTGCAATGCCCCGCTTTGTGAATTCCCATGATGATGAAGATCCTGATTATCCCTTTATCCTTACCGGGAAAAAAAACCCTTTTTATATGCATTCATCATACAGGTGGGATGAATCCCTGAGAAAACACAGCCCGTCCCCGATAGTTGAAATACATCCTCTAACCGCTGAAAGGTATGGAATCAGCGATGGTGATGAAGTGCTTATTCAAAGCAGGATGGGCGAGATCTCACAGTTCGCAAGAATAACAGACAGGGTCCATCCGAGGGTAATCTATGCCTCATACGGATGGTGGTTTCCCGAGTCAGATTACAGGACACAGTACGAATGGAAAAAATCGAATTACAATATGCTCATATCCTCTGAGAGGCTGGGCAGGGAGTTCGGCACGCCGAATATAAAAGGGACCCTATGCAGGATCAGGAAAAAAGACTGAGACAATATGATTATAAAATTAATTAAGATACTGATATCCATCTCGTTTCTTTGTATCATCGCTTGCGTCGCCTTTTTCATGTTTATCTATATGCAGGTGTCAAGAGAAACGTCGGAAATGATGGAAAGGGGGGCAATAAAAAATACGGTCTTTTCCGAAAGCCCTGTCTTTTATGATGACGGGGTAACGCCAATGGGCGTTTTTTTTGAAAAGACCCACAGCAAGTACATAAGCTACACCGACATACCCAGGATTTATATAAAGGCGATAATCGCATCGGAAGACAAGAATTTTTTCAGGCACCACGGGTTTGATATAAAGGCGGTCACCAGGGCCTTTCTGGTGAATTACAGGGCTGGAAGGGTAATACAGGGGGGAAGCACGATAACGCAGCAGACTGCAAAAAACATATTCAAGCGGGAGGGAAAGACATACCTCACCAAGCTGAAGGAGCTTATCCAGGCCATGCTGATCGAAAAGAATTATTCCAAGGAGGAGATCCTTGAGATCTACATAAACCAGTTCTTTGTTACAGGCTTCGGCAAGGGACTTGGTGTCGCCTCGGAGTATTTCTTCGACAAGGAGCCTGAAGACCTCACCCTGGCCGAGGCGGCGTTTCTCGCAGGAATGGTCAAGGGCCCTTACAGATACAACCCCTTCGGAAAAAGCGGCGAAGAAAAACAGGAGGCCGTCAGGCTTGCAAAGGCACGCAAAGACTATGTCCTTGAAAAGATGAAGCTGCTGAACATGATTACAGAAGACGAGTATCTTGAAGCCGGGGCGCAGGAAGTGCCTTTCAGGGAGGGAAGGGTTACATACGGGCTCAATGTGGCCATGGATTATATACGCAGGCAGCTCGAATCCGATTATTTCAGGGAGATTCTGAGCGAACAGGGCCTCGATAATATCGCAACCTCCGGGATAAATATCTACACCTCGATCTCGCAGAAAATACAGGAAGGGGCATTGAGGAGCATAAGAAGCAACCTGCCTGCCCTCGATATTCAATTGACAGGATATGAAAATAAATTGAATGCAGGGAGATACAGGGAAAAAATGGACATGCTCTACAACAGCCCTATGGATGACCTGCCGTTCTTTGGCAGCATTTCTGGAATCAGCAATGACATTGAAAATATCAGCATACAGGTAAAATGGGAGAAAGGCGGAGAAGGCCTCTTAGATTATGACGGTCTTAAACCCGCAGCCGAGGCATGGACAAAATGGAAATATGGGACCTGGACTGCCTTCGATAAAAAATATGCCCTTGAGTTCCTTGAAAATTTCCAGATTGGAGATTCCGTACCCCTGTTATTCAGCGAGAACAGGGAAGACCTGAATACGGGAGAAAGGCTTGTTTTGTGTGAGATCCCTGATCTTGAGGGGGGCGTAGTTGTAATGCATGACGGCATGATCAAGGCGATGGC
>JBFYXR010000141.1:0-9916 GCA_041310455.1 Desulfobacteraceae bacterium
ATATTTAGCGAATAGGGCATCTTTATTTGCTCTCATAAGCAATTGCATTATTGTTTTGGACAAGATTGATGTTGATACTATTATGAGACGGTTAATAGCTGCTGTGATGCTGGTTTAAAAAAATACAAAAATCTGTATCTTGATGTTTGAAAAGGGGATCATAAAAGCGGTTTTCCAATCAGTACTCCCCTTATTATCTGTCCATGATTGAGGTCTCCAATCGAGACTTAACCGGATAATTCCTATTCCAGCCTTTTGGGCCTCTCCACAAATTCACGGCCCTTCTTGAATGACTCTATGGAGTCAAACGATGCCTTTGTGTCGTCCATCATACTGTGCCCTTTCGCGAATAAGAGGATATCCGTAACCTTTCTTGTCTCGGGATTTACAATGTCCGACAGCAGCTGGGCGACCTGTGCCCTGGTCAGGGTTTCCAGTGCATCCAGACTGTTCCGCAGCCGGTCAAAATCCCTTTCATAGTCAAAGGTGAGAGCCTGGAGAAGGACTCTGTTCTCATCAATGCTTTTAGGTTTTTCAAGGAGTCCCTCTCTCACTGCGGCCTTGTATTCGGCGAACTCCTCATCAGACAGCTTTTCAAATTCGTCAGGCAGGCCTTTTATGAACAGGTCCGCCTTCTGGCGTATATGGTCGGCCGGGGTGCTTTCCGACTGTGCGACGAAAAAGAGGTAGTACTGACCGTTGTCCTCGGGCGCCGCGGTCCATACTATATAACCAACCTGCTGCCGCGTGCGAATCTCCGCATAAAAGTGCGGAGATATGAATTTATCAAGCACCCTCGCAGCCATTCTTAATGTGGCGTTTTCACTGCCCAGGTGAATAGTCCTCCACAGACAGGAGTTGTTGGTCTCCAGCCTTTCAATGTATGTCAGGGGGTCTTTTTCCTTTTCAACCAGAATACGCTGTTTGAATACATCTTTTTTATCCAGCGGGGCGGACGGAATATAAGACTGCAGGAGTCGTGATAAAGAAACAGCCTCTTCGGCGGTTATATTTCCGCAGACCAGCCCTTCAATCCGTGTTTTTTTATAAAGAGTATCGGTGAATTTCTTCAGATCTTTAAGTGTCAGGGGATTGCCATTCTTAACGAGTGAATCAAAACTGAAATATCTCTCCTTTCGAATTGTCCGTGAAACCTGACGGGCGACATCCCATGCCTCCCCCATTTCAGAGTTTTTCCATTCACGCAATTTGCGGTCCTTGATGTCCGCGAACTGCTGTTCGGATATATCCAGGGTCCTTAATTTCTGGCCGATCTCGTCTAATAACATGCGGGCGGATTCCGTATAACCGCTGATGACAATAGTCAGCCCGTCCATATCGGCTGAAACGTCATAGGCCAGGCCAGCAACGCGGGCGGGATATGCAATCTCGTTTAATTTCTCATTAACACACTCTGCATAGAGGTAAAGTCGTGTCATGTACCCAGGGTCGACAGGCTTCTTTGGATTCTGAATGCGGAACATGAGGCTGACCTTAGGCATCTTGAATGTTACATCCTGGGCGTACCACAGTTCAAGCCCCGGCTCATTTATTAGATTGACCGGACGCTCTGCGAGCAGGGTCACATCATCGGGAAGAAAAGGATTAGATGCAGGAAGTGAAAGCTCTTTTGCCAATGGCGGATCGAGCAGTGAATTGTAGAAATCCCCCCTTTCAACATTGTAGGAAAACTTCGTGCCGTAATAAGGTTCAACACTATCTGTCTCAACCCCATCAGCAGTAAGCATGCACAGCATGTTATCCGGCCTGAGATTTTCAAGAAGAGACGAGACAAGTGCAGGATCAAGGGTATCGTACATATAATCAACGGACTCTGCTATCTCAACGGGGTAACGGCTCACATTGCCGGCCAGATTGGATGCCCGTTGCGCCCCTTCCCCCTTGTTTTCATAGGTGAAGTCAAGCTCAGCCATATGCTGGATCTCTTTAAAAATATGGGGGGCTATCCCCTGTTCCTTAAGGAGACGAATAAAGCTGAAAGAATATTTAATCACATCATGGTACTGCTCCAGACCTTTTGGGGTAAGCTGTATATGGATTGAAAAACTGCCGTAATCCGATGTGTGATAGCCGGCCCCGGCGCTCAGGCCTGTCGCAAGCCCCTTTTCCTTGAGATAGGACAGAAGGGAGCCTTTTCCCTCATGCCCGATGCAGAAACCGATCAGCTGTTCAGGCTTCACCTTGTAATACCTCGTAAAGTCGGGAATGGCGAAGGTAAGAATCAATTCCCTCAGGTCCTTTACAGGGTCGCATGTTATAATGCGAAGTCCTTCAATTTTATCCAGATAATGGGGATCATAGGTCAATGCCTCCAGGTTATTGTTCTTTATGGGCAGGAAGTATTCCCTAGTCATTGATTCAAGCTCATCCAGGTCCTTATCGCTTAAGAGCACCAGGCTCATCCGGTTCGCCGAATAATATGTATTATAGAATCTTTTAAACTCCTCCTGTGTTACGCCTTTAAGAGTCTCTTCGTTTCCGGTTGAGAAATGATTGGCAGGATGATCTTTCCTGTAAAAAGAGCGTAAAAGCTGCATCTGTCGCCAGCCGTCCTGCTCCAGATTTTTCTGGTGCTCGGAATGGACTGCGTTTATTTCCCGCTGAATGTATTCGGGTGAAAAAAGCGGGTCTATAAAAAAATGAGAAAATCGATCCAGGGCGCCTTCAAAGGCATCATGCTGGATCTCAAGGTGGTAATTGGAATGGTCTTCCGCTGTAAATGCGTTCTGATAACCTCCATGTCTCTCCAGATATTGCGGAAATTCCTCAACATCCGGGAATTTCCCGGTCCCCAGAAAGAGCATATGTTCGAGAAAATGGGCAAGACCCTGTCTGCCTTTGGGGTCCATCAAGGAGCCGACCTGGACCTCCAGCGAAGCCGCTGAAACATTGAATTTGGGGTCTGATACCACCAGGACCTTTAACCCGTTCTCAAGGACAAAAGAACGGGACGCGGATTCATCATCAGGGTGTTTTTTAAGGGTTTGGGCAGATGCTGCAATTTCCAGTATAAAAAACAACCCCAATGCAAGGACGATAATCTTTTTCATAACAAATCCTTTTCAAATTTTTATATTTAACCGATTGCAATGCTTTGCCTTACAGACAAGGATAATCATTTTTTAAATCTGATTCAATGAGTTCCGATCAGAATTCAGCATAAAGGGGTGATTTAAACCTCAGGGCATTGGAATTAAGCCTTTTCACTGCAAGGCAAGAAACAATTTATTAAACAGATATCTCTCCTGCGCGATGGCAGGCAACTAAATGATCGCCGGCCTTTGTTCCTGGTGCAGGGGTAAGGAGAGGCTCTTCTTCCATGCATCGCGGTATCATAATAGGGCACCGTGTATGAAAGCGGCAGCCTGCAGGCGGATTAATGGGTGAAGGCACATCACCTTTAAGAATTTTTTTTATTTTTTTTATACTCGGATCAGGAACAGGAATTGCTGAGATCAGGGCATCCGTATAGGGATGCTGCGGGTTCCTGTACAGCGACTCCGCATCCGTATATTCTACAATTTTCCCCAGGTACATTACAGCAACAAAATCCGAGACATGTTTAACAACGGCAAGATCATGCGCGATAAAGAGGTATGTCAGGTTCATCTCCTGCTGGAGATCAAGCAGAAGGTTCAGAATTTGTGATTGAATGGACACATCAAGGGCTGACACAGGTTCATCACAGATGATCAGTTTTGGATTAAGGGCGATGGCCCTTGCAATACCTATCCTCTGACGCTGTCCCCCGCTGAACTCATGGGGGAAGCGCTGCATGGCGCTTTCCGACAGCCCCACCTTTGCGAGCAGTCTTCTGACTTCTTCCCTGCGCTCTCTTGCTGACCCGATCCTGTGAATAATAAAGGGCTCTTCCAGGATATGCCCTATGGTATGGCGCGAGTTGAGGGATTCAAAGGGGTCCTGAAAAATCATCTGCATGTCTTTGCGCAATTCCCTCATGAGCTTTTTATTAATATGAGAAAGATCATTGTTATTAAATAGAATTTTTCCCTCCGTGGGTTTGTATAATCTTATGATGCTTCGACCCGCGGTAGTTTTGCCGCATCCTGATTCTCCAACCAGGCCGACTGTTTTGCCGGACCGGACATTGAGGGAGATGCCGTCTACTGCATAAACCGTTCCGACCGGTCGCCGAAAGATGCCTCCGTGAACCGGAAAGTGCATTTTCAGATTATGAACTTGAAGAAGATAATCATCCATATATCAATATCCATAATTAAGGAGAATTATAAAGATAGCAACTTACAAAATGCTTCTCTTCGACCTGAGTAATCAATGGTGGTGATGTCCTGCAGATTTCCATGGCATTCGGACAACGATTTTCAAACCTGCATCCATGTGGAAAGTCAGCAAGATCAGGAACCATCCCTTTAATGACATTAAGCCGGCTTTTAGACTCATTTTCAAGCCTTGGGATAGATTCAAGCAGGCCCTTTGTGTAGGGGTGTTTGGGATTTTTAAAGAGATCCAAAACCGTTGCCGTTTCGGCAATTTTTCCAGCATACATTACAACAACATCATCACAGATCTCTGCTATTACCCCGAGGTCATGGGTAATAAAGATTACAGACATGCCGGTTTCATCCTGAAGTTCCTTAATAAGGGAAAGGATCTGTGCCTGGATGGTCACATCAAGAGCTGTAGTGGGTTCATCTGCAATAAGTATATCCGGTTTTGCGGCAAGGGCCATGGCAATCATAACCCTCTGCCGCATTCCACCGGAGGTCTGGTGTGGATAGGCTTTGATTACATTCTCCGGGGCAGGGATTCCTACCTTATTAAGGATATCAATACATGCCTTTTGTATGCCGGGTTTGCCTATCTCAGGATGATGAAGGTCATATACCTCTGAAATCTGTTTCCCTATTCTCTGCACAGGATCCAATGCGGTCATCGGCTCCTGAAAGATCATGGAAATCCTGTTTCCCCGGATTTTGTGCAGCTTATCGGGCGGGAGCCTGAGGATGTCGGTATCATTAAACAGGATTTCACCATCAAGATACTGACCTGAGGGCTTGGGAAGGAGCCTCATTATCGACAGGGCTGTCACGCTCTTCCCGCACCCGGATTCACCGACGATTCCCAGCGTGGAGTTCTGCCTTAAAGAGAAGCTTATGCCGTCAACAGCGCGCAGAAGACCAGCTTCAGTCTGAAAGCCCACGACAAGATTATTTACGGACAGGATTGTTTTATTCTCAGGCAAATATCACCCCGGGTTCTTCTTGATTCTGTAGGTATCGTCAATGATGGTTGCAGGCTCAAATGTCTTGCCGCTTTTCATCGCATCAAGGGTCTCTTTCTTCATGTCTTCATCGATCCAGAAAAATCCGCCGTATTTGCTTTCCCATGGCTCAAAGGGCTCAAACAATGAAGTGGAGGTCTTTGTTCCAAGGGTTTCAGGCAATCTTATCCAGCGCCATGAAAGGCTTCTGATATAGGGCACCTGATATAATGGTATCCAGCAGCAGATATCATTGATTTTTTGCTGGATCTGGTAAATCAGAACTATTCTTTCCTTTGTGTCCTTTGATGTTCTATAGTCGTCCAGAAGTTTATCAAGCTCGGGGTCATCGGTATTTGTTATGTTATTTGTCTGCGGCTTATGGGCGTTGTCCGAATGAAAGGACTGCCATGGGTCCGGCCTGAGATTTGGATCTTCAAATGCTGAAAAGACGACCTCATGCTTCTTCTCCATTTCCTTTTTGTATGCTGCACTTGGATCAAGGAGTTCCAGGTTCAGCTCGATGCCCGCCTTTTTAGCCTCTTCCTTGAGGACAACAAGCCGGTCTGTATTCTCTGAAACGCCATAGGTTACTGTTACGGAATATCTGATGCCGTTTTTCTCCCAGATGCCATCCGGCCCTCTTTCCCATCCGGATTGTTTCATATATGTCTCAACCTTACTGATATCAAAATCCCTGGCTTTTACATCCTTGTTTGTCCACTCGCCGAATCCTGTAAAGTAATTATGAAGCCTTTCATAATCTCCTCTCAGGACCTGTTTGTTAAGTTTATCGAAATTAATTGCATGGGCGAGGGCGTAGCGGACATTGATGTCCTTGAAAATATCTTTGTCTTCATTCAGATAGAGTCCATATGTCGGCTGTTTAACGTCATTATAAAACCATATTTTTTCAACATACCCCTTATCAAAGATCTCCCCTGTGGCTTTTTCATGCCATATATCCGGACGGGTGGCTCCAAATACATCGATCTCGCCTTTTTTAAAATATTCGAAGACGACATTTGTGTCCCTTATAACTGTAAATTTGATCTTATCTACATTATACCTGTATTGGTAATACCTCAGGTCCTTTGCCCACCAGTCCTTCTTTCTTGTAAATATAATGTATTTGCCCTTTTTATACTCGCTCAGAATATAAGGGCCTGTATTAGGTTCGATTGCCCAGTTATATTTCTGGACAAAATCCTTATCTATCTTTTTATAGAAGTGCTTCGGTCTTGGCTGCATCTCCAGGTGAAACCAAAGGTCCGGGTAGGCGTCGGTGCATGAAATTGAAAAGGTCCGGTCATCGTATTTAATGATTTTATCAAAATATTGAGTAAAGTTGTCATTGTGCCAGGGGTCATTTATAGCCTTCGAGCGCATCAGTTCCAGTGAGAAAATAAAATCATCCGCCGTTACAGGCACGCCGTCGGACCATTCAGCCTTTTCATTAAGCTTGAAATACATGGTCTTTCCGTCTTTGTCATATGCCCAATGGCTGGCAAGGACAGGGATCAGCCTTTGTGTGTCAGGGTGTAGCCCTACAAGAAGCATCATATTGTCACTGAACAATGATCTTGTCCCGGAGTTTGCATCAGGGCCGACAGTCCTGAAGGTGAGTGGGAAACTTGAAATGGAAGAGTACAGGGTGCCCCCTTTTTTTGCATTGGGAGATCCAATAATCGGGTCATCATTATTAGTTATCCATTCAATGCCGTCCGGCAGCTTATGGGAGCTGTAATCAAGTTTCAGCTCTTCCGCTTCTTCCACTGCCGGGGCGCTTTCATTTTTCTCCCCGCTGCACCCGCAAATAAGGATTGAAAAAAGAAGAATAATCGCTATATAAAGACACCTTGATTTCATTTTTACTTACCTCACGTTTTCTTGCGGAGCTTTATTCATAAGTCATATGCATCTTAGGATCAAAGGCCTCGCGGATAGCCTCACCAATGAAGGTTACCATAACAAGAACGGCAACCAGGGCAGCAATCACGGAAGCACCTATCCATATGGCATCAATTGAGTATTCGGCAGCCTCACTTAAGAGCTGTCCCCAGCTTGGCGTTGGAGGCGGCAGACCAAATCCCAGGTAGTCCAGCGCAGTCAGCGCTGTTATCGCCCCGGCAATTGAGAAGGGGACAAATGTCACAATAAGAGAAATGGTATTGGGTAAAATATGCATAAATATAATCCTGGAATTTGATGCCCCGAGGGTCCTGGCAGCCAATACATATTCTCTGGATTTCTCTTTATAGGTCGCAGTGCGCATATACCATGTCATGCCGATCCATTCAAAGAATATCATTATCGCCAAGAGAGATATAAAACTCGGAATTACAATCGATGAAACAATAATTATCGCATAAAGATAAGGCACATTACTCCATATCTCTATTATCCTTTGAAAAAAAAGGTCAAAAAAGCCGCCAAAGTATCCCATCATGCAACCTATGATAATGCCGATGATATAGTTTGCAAAAAGAAAAATAATAGAAAAGAAGATGGCAATCCGGAATCCATATACCAGCCTGGCAACGATGTCCCGGCCTGTTTTATCAGTGCCCAGATAATGCTTATCCTTTAAGGAGGGAGGGAACGGAGGAAAGGTGGTGTCTTTCAGATCATTCTCATAGGGATTATAGGGCACAGGTGGAAGAAGGACAAAATTATCCTTATCATCAGAAGAATTCAGTATCTTTGAGAGGTCCCTGTAGTTTGTTTCATATTCATAATCGAAACCAAAGGTCGATCCGGGGATGATATCGCCGTATGTTGGGAAATAATACCTGTCTTCATATTTCACCACGAGTGCCCTGCTGTTGACCAGCATCTCGGCGAATATGGAAAGAGCTATCAATCCAGCCAGAATAATAAAGGAATAATACCCTCTTTTAATTGTCCGGAAACGCCTGAGCGTTTTAATTGTCAGTGGATTGAGCTTTATCACAGAAGACCCTATTCAAACTTTACTCTTGGATCTACAACTGCAACGCAGATATCAGACAGGATATTGCCGATCAGAAACAGCAGCGAGGAGATCACAAGCGTCCCAAGAACCACGGGGTAGTCTCTCTGGACTATTGATTCGAGTCCAAGGAGCCCCATTCCGTCGATGTTAAATATTTTTTCAATAAGATATGACCCTGTTAAAATCAGCGAAATATTATTTCCAAAGGATGTTGCCAGAGGGATAAGGCTGTTTCTTGTAGCATGCTTATAAATGGCGCGCTTAAAGGGGATCCCCTTTGCGATGACAGTCCTCACAAAATCTGACGCCATATGGTCCATTAAGGTATTCTTCATCATAAAGGTCATCACAGCAAAACTTCCGGCCATATACGCTATAAGGGGCAGGACTGCATGATATATTATATCCCATGCCTTTCCCAAGA
Organism: Desulfobacteraceae bacterium; assembly: GCA_041310455.1. Lineage (GTDB taxonomy): Bacteria > Desulfobacterota > DSM-4660 > Desulfatiglandales > HGW-15 > JAFGIC01. The sequence goes on from JBFYXR010000141.1 coordinate 8,662, forward strand.
GGCTCAGATCACTGAAGTTGTCGCTGTTAAATCCCCCCAGTGGAAAGATGTCAAGCCAGGATGAAAAAGTAATAAGCAGTATAAGGGCAATGATATAATTAGGTATCGCATATCCGATAAAAACGATAATCGATGTTGTGTTGTCTATTGTTGTCCTGTGTTTTATTGCCTTCAATATCCCCAGGGGGATGCATATTGAATAGGTAAGAATCATAGCCATTACCCCGTAAAACAGAGAGACGGGGAGTTTGCTCTTGATAATATCCCAGACAGGTTCGTAATAACGTGTTGATGTGCCCAGGTCGAAATGAATTACCTTTTTAAACCAGAGGAAATAACTGACGAGGACAGGCTTGTCAAATCCATAATATTTTTTCAGCTCCTCAATCTGTGCCTCCGAGAGAGGCTGGTTTTGGCCTGCGGATGACATCCCGCCACCCCTTTCCATGCTGCGCATCTGGTATTCAGCAATCATGCGCTCCACCGGACCGCCGGGTACAAGCCTGGTTATTACAAACACCATTATCGTTATTCCGATAAAAGTAGGTATAACCAGAAGCAGGCGTCTGATAAAATATGCAGTCATCTAATGTGCTATTTCTCCATTTGTTTAAAATACATCTATCTCAAATTAGAATTTAGCGCAAGATCTTATATGGCAAATCCCCTTCATCCTTACACTAAAGCACTCATGTCGGCAATTCCACAGAAAGATCCATCCCTGCGAGGAAAAAGGACGATTTTAAAAGGAGAGGTCCCCAGCATAATGAACCCTCCTTCCGGATGCCATTTTCATCCCAGATGTAACACTGCCGAAGACCGATGCAGAAATGAGGATATTCCTTTCTGTGACGCGGGCGATGGCCACCTTGTCAGATGCTGGAAGGCTTTATAGCCTTTTGATCCTCTCCGGTCACAATGCACCACCATGCTCTTATTATTTATGTTATGCACGGCATTAATAAAGAGAAAGGCAGGGCAGTATTCAATTGACTTAAAAAAGAAAAATTCTTATTATAATTATGCAATATCCCATATTTATAAAAAACTAACCAAATCAAAAAATATTAACCGTTTAAGAAAACTTAAAAGAAGGCCGAATAATAACTGGTAAACATTTGAGAATTTGTGTTTTAAGATACGCAAATTGTAGTGACTGCGGGACATTTAAACTCCCATGCTACCGGTAACCTGAAATGTCCGGCAATCCACACCTTTTGATATTTAAACTATATCCTTTTATAATGAATTAATA
>JBFYXR010000147.1:0-3348 GCA_041310455.1 Desulfobacteraceae bacterium
TGGGAAGCCGCGATGGACGCCTGCCCTGACGGCTGGCATCTGGCCAGTGACGAGGAGTGGACCACCCTTATAAAATCTCTGGATCCTAAAGCGGATTCGAACTCTATCACCGAAAGCTTTATTGCCGGTGGCATGTTGAAAGCAACCGGAATAATGGAAGACGGGACCGGCCCATGGAAAAGCCCCAATGAGGGGGCCACCAACGTAAGCGGATTTTCAGCCGAGGCGGGTGGTGCCCGTTATGAGGACGGCACGTACATTATTTTGGGTATGCACGCCATCTACTGGACCTCTACCGAGTACGACGCCGACAGCGTTTGGTTCCGCATCCTGGATTACGGCGTCCCTGATATTTACCGGGACCATGAAGGCATAACCAAGGGTATGGGCATTTCAGCGCGTTGTATTATGGATTGACCTGTACCTGAGTGACGATATGTTGTATTTATTACCCGGGAGGATGGAAATGAAGAGAATGACCGCGTTTTCGTTGCTGATGATGGCAGTGATGTTTGTTTTGGTTGCGGGTTGTGTGCGTGATCCTGATCCTGAGTTCGGCCAGATGACCGACGCACGTGACGGACAGACGTACCAAACGGTAAAGCTGGGAGACCAGACCTGGCTTGCGCAGGACCTTAACTACGAGACCGAAAACAGCTGGTGTTACCAGGATGACCCTGTTAATTGTGAACTGTATGGCAGGCTCTATGACTGGGAAGCGGCGATGACCGCCTGCCCTGACGGCTGGCATCTGGCAAGCGACGAGGAGTGGGCAACCCTTATAAATTATCTGGACCCCCGATCAAATCCGGATGCTACAATGGAAGAAAGCCAGGTTGCCGGCGGTATGATGAAGGCAACCGGCACGCTCGAAGACGGAACCGGATTGTGGAGGAGCCCTAATAAAGATGCCACGAACGTAAGCGGGTTTTCAGCCGTGCCGAGCGGGACCCGTTTTAATACGGGTCTTTTCATCAACCGGGGTCAGCACGTCTTCTTCTGGACCTCGACTGAATACAACGCCGACTGTGCCTGGACCCGGATGCTGGATTACGGTCAGAGCGGCATTTTCAGGCATGATGAAGAAATAACCAAGGACTACGCCGTTGCGGTGCGCTGTGTCATGGATTTACCATAATGGCAATTTTGGTGGGCGGCTGGAATAGGGGATACAATGCGGTTGTAAGGATAGCCCCATGGATTCTTCAACCCTGATGATCGAGACAGCAACCTGGGCCCTGATGATTGCCTGACTTGCGTTCGTCGTTGTCTCGGGCGTTCTGGCGTTCAGGAAATGGCAGCGGACTGAAGGGTCTGTCAGGCTGCAGATGGGCTATCTGTGGATAGGGGCAGCCATTGTATGTGCGGGCGACATGCTCCACACCATTGGCGGTACCATAAGCGCCTACACCGGGAGCACGACAGGTTCCGTCAACCTTGCAGGAACCGTGTTTGAAGTGCGCACCTTTACCATGTTTTTTGATGCCCTGGTTTTTATCCTGTATTACACCCTCTGGGCCCTGTTTATCGTTGCCCGTTATCAGCAGGGCGCCTTTAAGCCCTATGATAAAATCATCACCGGTCTTGCCCTGGCAGCCATGGTGCTTATCCTGCCAGGCGCGGCGCCCAACGCGCTAGGAATATACTCCCTCGAATATATTATTGCAATCTGGTCCCCTCACATTATCCTTTTTATCATATTCGGCAGCATGACCGTCTACAAGCTTATTCGCTGTTCCCGCGAAGCCCTGGCACGAGCAGCGGATCCGCCCGCACAAACGCAGGAGAGGGCATTGTCCCGCGCCGGCGCCGGCTTTGCCTTCTCGTTTTTGTTTTTCTTCCTTTCCCTGGCGCTTATTCCCGTGAATAGAATCTTCGGAATGTTTATGATCCCCAAAACCTTTGCCTACATGTTTGCATTCTATCATTTAATAAAGGGCTATATTGTTACTGTCCCTGAAATGGAGGGTGCCACACGCTAACTTCTTTTCACAGCCATCCCCTCAAATAGACAAACCCCGCCTTTCCAGACTACCATCTGTCAAAGGTGGGGGTATGTTTACTGCCTTCGAGTATCAATATCCAAACAATTTCTTCCTGTTTTTTTGATTTCACGAGCGTGTCATGGGCATACCTCTGCTCGGCGCCGGCGGATTTGCAACGCGGGCCATAATAACACGCTAGTCAGCATCAACCATCCATTGGTAACGTTTACCACTGTCCCCACCACAGCACGCGAACGACGGTAAAAGGTGGCTGCGAATTTACGGCATAGAGCCACGGGCCGAAGCGGTCAACCGTTGTGGGCACGGTAAAGGCAGGATCGGTAATCGTAGATGCGATAGTGCCTCTGGTGAAATCAGGCGCTAACCTGATCACGGCAATCTGGTTGAGCCGGTTTTGCACCACGTACAGGGTGCGTCCTCGCAGACACAGACCGTCGCCATAGTCCAGATTACCGTCACCCAGATCGATCTTAATGGCATTGCCGGTTCGCGGATGTACACGGTAAAGCTCACTGCGATTGGAATTGATCATCAGCAACCACCTGCCGTTTGAAGAAGCCTCGATCCCGTTACTATTGAAGACGAACGGGCCGGGCACCTGAACAAATTCGCCGCCCAATGGGATACGTTCCACCGATGATTCATCAGGAAGCTTACCAAATGGTCCCAGCGGCACTCGGTACATAAAGGGCTGGAAAGAGTCGGTAAAGTATGCGGCGTCGCGCGTAACGACCACGTCATTGATGAGGCTGGGAAAGTCAGTGGCCAGCTGATACACCGCTAGCAGAGCGCCGTTTCCCGCGTCGAAAGCAAAGCCCTGGCCGCTGAGCGTTCCCGCGGCAAACAGGATGTTGCTGCATGTGTCCACATAAAGACCGGCAATCAGGCGACCGGCCTCCGGCGGTACCAGGACAGACCCTGTGCCGGTATACAAATCACCCTTGTAGATTGATCCGTCGGCTAATGACCCGGCGTAGAAACTGGTTCCGCGGCCGATCGCGATTCCCTCCGGCTGAAAGTCATCGGGCAGGCTGATGACTTCCGGAAAGGCGTTGTAAGGAGTCGCGGCTGCAGGAGACAACGCCGAAGACAGTACCATAAGCATAAAAGTACCTGAAAGCAGCCACAATAATCGTCGCATGTTTACTTTTCTCCCGTTGTTTGGTTCGCCTCAGCATCCCGGCACCTTTTTCTTTGTTTGCAGGTACATGGAGAATTTCTATTTCCATATGTAGTATATAGGAAACTTCTTCATAAGGCGAGGTGTAAAAGTTGAAAGTAGCATAAGGAAAAATTCGGCTATTTTTATCATTGCAGACAACACCACATGTCATGGCAATAA
>JBFYXR010000148.1:0-6265 GCA_041310455.1 Desulfobacteraceae bacterium
TGAGATAGGGCTTCAGGGCCTTTATAAGTTTTTTATTCTTATCCTTTCCGAGATGCCTCCCCGTCTCCTTCTCCAGTTCATGTCTCCTGTCTATATTATCGATGATCTCATAGGGGTCATCCCTGTCGCAGGCGGCGTGGGGGACAGACCTTTTTACAAGGTTGAGCATCTCGCTCCACTGCCTCAGGATGTACGGGTCAGACCTCTCCTGCTGAAATGTCGCAAAGGACAGATCCAGGAGGTTTTTTACCTCGGGGGGAGTGTGGGACAGGAGGAGGTTGAGGGTCATGGAAAAATTGATGCGTATCTGGCTCAGGAGCGGTTCAGGGGGAGAGTCCTTCAGCTCATGGATAAGTTGGGGGTTCTGGTGGAGGCCGGGGATGATAAGGGCGAAGCCGATGTTGTCCTTTCCCCTCCTGCCGGCGCGGCCTATCATCTGGTGGAGGTCCGTGGCTGTAAGGTCAGCGAATTCCCTGCCGTTATACCGGTCGCTCTGCACCAGGGCCACTGTCCTTGCAGGAAAGTTCACGCCCGCCGCAACAGTGGATGTGGAGAATATCGCATCGAGGTAGCCCTTGTTCATCATCCTCTCAATGAGGACCTTCCAGTAGGGGAGCTGGCCTGCGTGATGGGAGGCAACCAGGGACTCCACAAGGGGATCTATCTGCCTGTGGCCCTCAAGGTGTGGATATTCCCTTATGAAGGCGTTTACCTCCTGTCTGAGCAGGACCCTCTTATCTTCATCCTTTTCAGAATAGTGGCATGACAGGACTGCATGATCACAGTCCATCCTGGACTTCAGAAAAAAGATAGCCGGCAGGAGGTCGAACTTTCTCAGGCATGCAATGATGTCTCCGTACCTGGGAAGCGGCTGGCGGCCCCTCTGGCCTTTTTCAAATTCATGGGACGCCATGAACCTTTTTACGCTTGTTGAGAGACCATTTCTGCCTGCGAGGGGGGCGATCAGCCCGTCCGGAAAAAGGAACAGCATCTCCAGGGGGACAGGCCTTTTATCGGACCGGACTACAACCGCCCTTGTGCCCCTGTTTTTCATGAGCCAGGCGCAGAGTTCATCAGCATTGGAGATGGTGGCGGAAAGGAGGAGCAGCCTGACCCTTGAGGGGAGATAGATCAGGACTTCCTCCCATACAACTCCCCGGTCCTGGTCGCTCAGATAGTGGGCCTCATCCAGGATGACGAGGTCCGAGTTGATGCTTGTCCCTTCCTGCATGGCATCATAGAGCTGGTTCCTGAGTATCTCCGTAGTCCCTACAACAATAGGCGCATCCGTATTCTCCTTCCTCTCTCCTGTCACAATCCCGCAGGCATCCTGTCCGAACTCCTGCACGAACTCCTGGTAAAGGGAGTTGGAAAGGGCCTTCAGGGGGGAGGCGTACCAGACCCTCATGCCTTTTTTAAGGTGCTCTTCAATCACCCTCTGGGCGATCCATGTCTTTCCCGAACCTGTAGGCGCGCTGACAAGGACATCATGGTCCTGTATCCTTTCAAGGGCCTCAATCTGGAAGGGGTCAGGGACAAAGGGCGCTGCCTCAGGCACGCCGATCCTGCTGATATGCCCCTTGAGGGCCGGGTCCAGCCGGGGGCTGCCGTAGGTATCCCTGCTCTTCTTTCTTCCGCCGAATTTTTCGTGATCCCCTCCGGCCCTGCGACGGGAGCGGTGTCTGTCACTGGTCATTAAGATTATTCCTCATGTCAATCGCTCAATGAGACCTTTCAATACATGAATATTATAGGTTTGATGCTGAAATAACAAGCAATTTAAAGAGATAGCTTCATAAACAGCGGAGTCAGGCGGCTTTTCACAAGAAGGGGCCTACATTTTCAAGATATCATGCCTGGAAAAAACTTTATCAACGTTTTCATTGTATTCCCAAAATATTTGAGAGGGGAATGTATGTGTCAGGCATATCATCGTCTCTTCAACCAGTTGTGCGTTTATTACGTACAGCAGCAAGATGTTAAGGATTCAATATGCAGGCCTATGAAGATTATACTATATAAATATATCTGATTTTTGCAATAACATTATGAGCATTTTGTGATATCTGCACATTTTATGAATAAATTAGATCGCTAATTAAAATAGTAATTAGATATTCGCATAATGTCATTAAATTGTCGCATTTTGCAATAGTATTTTGACCTCCATATTTATTATAAAAATAATAATTCCAAATCCAACATTTGATTATTAAATTTTGAATATTTCATCCTTACTCACCAGTAACAAAAAGGGGAATTGACTCTCCAGGTAATTTTCGAATCTTTAATTTTTTGTCCCCATTAACAATGAAGTCGAACTGTAATGTTATTTTATTGTTTTAAGTCTTAAAGTCCAATTTCTAGACCTATCCTTTTCTGATGAATACCGGTTTCAACCTTTTTTTGTTTGTAACAGAGATTGTCATGTCTTTTCTCTGTGTATGTGGGATGACCTAGACATATGGCATAAACATTAACAATTACACCGAAACTCGGTCAGTTTTCGGCAAACGGGCTTTTTGAATACGGCAATTACAACGCCCTGCACACTGAAGGGTCAATGAATGCACCCATAAGTGATACATTAGCCCTGCGCGCCGCTTTTACCACATCGGTTCACGAAGGCTACATATCCAATGGAACGGATGACGAGGATGTGAAATCCGGCCGTATCAGGGCATTATGGCAACCCAGTGAAAAACTCTCTTTTCTGTTGACCGGCGAGGTAAAAAAGTCGAATGACTATGGCGTCGGCGGCGTTGATGATTTTATTAAACAGAGTGACAGGTCGAATCCATGGGTTTCGTCGCAAACCAATACCGGCAATTCCATGAGACAGACAACAAAGAGGGCATATTCGAATATAGATATGGATTTCGGTCCTTTTACTTCATCCCTGGTGTTTTCCATTAATAAAGTTGGCTCAGGAGGGACATCCACAGGTATACCTCCCGGACGGACTACTACCGTAACCAGCATCAATTCGCATACAGTGAATGAAAAAAGCGCTGAAGCCCGCTTTGTCTCATCCGAGGATTTCCCTTTCAAATGGATATTAGGACTTGTCTATTACAAGGCATCGGATGAAGAGCATAGCAAAGATGATACAGGTGGCTATCGCGATAAGTCTGCCGAGCAAGGGACAAGGGCTGTTTACGGAAATGTCACATATCCGGTTACGGATGCATTTCGTGTGACAGGCGGTCTGCGTTATACCGATGATAAAAACAGTGCGCTGGCTGAAATGTATCCCGGCAGATCCGGAGGCATCGATCATGAGATTTATGACATGCCTTATAACCATCCGGATTACAAGGTTGGGATGGAGTATGACCTGGAAAGAAGAGCAGTTGGCCCTGGATACGACTACCTATGAGCCGTACTCAATCGATTTAAGCAAGAAGAGGCTGCAGGAGGCCTACACAATATACAATTTCTCTACTGTCTATGCGGATCCTGAAGGGAAATGGACCCTGTCGGCTTATGTGAATAATATAACCGGCTACGCCGATAAACGAAACTGGTTTGTGATGGGCGGAGGCCGCGGCACGATGATAATCGGCCAGCCAAGGACCTATGGCGCTGTCTTCTCGGTTCGTTATTAATCATTAGGTAGTGTCCATCCATAAATAAGGCTTTAATGGATGGAGCGTTCAGCTGTCAGCTATCAGCCAACCTGTCGAATTATAAGACTTTAGCTGAAAGCTGAATGCTGAGTGCTGACAGCTTGAATCCAAAAACGAGAGTTTTTGGATGGACACTAGGTAACACGGGATGTACCATATCCAGTTGTAATATGGGACATCCCTATGACTATTCATAATGACACAGGAAATGAAGGGAGTATTTTTTTAGAGAGAAACCGGTTTCCGGAAGCGGGTTCCTGTCCGGAAAAATCTTGTTAACTATTTTGAGGAGGAAAGAAAATGAACATGCAAAAAAGATTTGTTAAGACTTTAGCAGCAGCAGGCGTCGCAGCAATGCTTATGATGCCTTTTGCGGCAGGTAATACGACAGCACTTGCTGCGGCTGCTGCAGCTAAAAACGTTGATGCAGGCTCCACCTGGGTTGTCAATGAGACTACCAGCCTGAGCAGCCTGACCATTGCCAAGGGCGCTGCCATCAAGGCCCCCGAAGGCCACAACGTGACCATGTCGGTTAACGGCGTTGGAACATCGATAGAAGCCGGCGACTACAAGGGCAAAATAGTGCTCACAATCACTGAAGAGATCAATATGGCCGGTTCAACGGATACCGGCGCTGCTGGCGGCGGTGGCGCCCCGGGCGGTGCCGGCGGCCCTCCTGGTGAAGGCGGCATGCCGGGTGGCGCCGGTGGAGGTGCTCCCGAAGGCGGCGGCATGCCTGGCGGCGCCCCCGGCGAAGGCGGGATGCCGGGAGGAGGCGATCCGCGCGGGGCATCAACTCCCTGGAAAGCGGCTGTTTATGTAGAGAACGGTAAATATGTAGCGGAGAAATCCGTCGCCTCACTGGTAGCTAACGGAAAGGTGACAGACACCTCCGCAAAAAATATCAAGATCACGTCGAATGAAGGCAACTTTAACGGCATTATTGTAACAGGCGATTCCAAGTCCTCCTATACCATTGCCAGTCCAGTAATTAACTTGAACGGAAACGGGGGCAACGATGCTACGGGTCAAGGTATGGGGATACTGGTTTCCGGCAAGGCGGATGTTACTGTAGAGAACGCCAGGATTGTCAACAATGGCGATAACAGGAGCGCCGTCCTTGTCAGGGGGAATGGCACCATCCATGTCAATAACTCCGACATCGAAACGAATAACGGCACAGTGTCAAAAAGCGCTTCGTCATCCGTGGGAAGTGGAGTCATGTCTTTCGGACCCTGGCTGCTGGGCATCCAGGGAAAGGTCCGTGCCACCAACGTGATTGAAAGCGGCACTGCATACTACAACAACACCCGCATCAAATCCCAGGCGTGGGGCGCCCTTTCAACCGACGGCCCCGTAAATGTCAGGCTCTATGCTACCAAATGCACAATCGATGTCGAAGAAAGCGGTTATGGCGCCTATTCGATTGGTGATTCTCTTGTCCAGTTCAGCGACTGCAAAATAAACATCCCGGACTATGCCATGATCGTGTGCGACTATGCTTCCGGCATATTTACCGATGGGACCGTGGTGAATTCCCGCAGGATCGGCGTTATGATGCACGATGGCTCAGGCGGCGGCCAACTGACCATCGATAAGGGCACTGTATTCAATACCAAATCCACCGTAATCCAGATCAAGGGCCGTCGCGGCGCCAACATACTCGTTGACAACGCGAAACTGAATTCAGAAAGCGGGGTTATCCTCCAGACGATGGCGAACGATGATCCCAATATGTCCGATTTTAACCGCACCGGCGGCGGTCGCGGCTTTAGCAGGGATGTCCAGGCTACCTTCAGCAACATGACCATGAATGGCGATATCATCAATGGTTTCACCAGGTCGGGCAATGTGATCGTTACTTTCAAGAACGCGACCATTACAGGCGCGATCACAACGTCCACCGTTAAGCATGTTGTAGGCCCCAATGGCGAGGAGGTCACATCGAAGACCCCTGAGCTTTACTACCTGATCGGCCAGGTAACCAATGTCTATGGCGCTAAGCCTGAAGACCCCTATGGCATAACGGTATTACTTGACCAGGACTCAAAATGGATCGTCAACAAGACCTGCTATCTGACCAGCCTGAACGTTACCCAGGGCGCTACCATCACCGCCCCCGAAGGTTACAGTGTGACCATGACGGTTGACGGCGTTAAAACCGCAATCGGGGCCCGCAACTACGGCGGCCAAATAGTGCTTACAGTAACTAAAAAATCCTAGCAGGCCGGCGATGAGCTAGCGCATTAAAATCTGAAGTTATAAAAAGCAGGTAACAAAAAGGGGGCCGTCTCATAATATGAGGCGACCCCCTTAAAATTTGGAATTTTAAAAATAAGATGCAATTTAAAATGTCCCTAATGCATCCGCTGTAATATCTCCAGGAAACACATTATTCTTCTCACCTGTTTTGCATCAACACAATCATTGATGCCAAAGCCGCTTTCAAAAAATGCCGATTATTCATGCCTGTTTACACCTCCCGGTTTTTTAAAATAGAATTGTCTAATGTTGAACTTAATAAAATAATTATGTATTTTCAAATATACAATACAATCACTAATCAAACAGGGAAAATCCATGAACGAATCGGAGATGAAACAGGCCTTTCGTAAATATTCCATCGGCATTATGGC
>JBFYXR010000151.1:0-4374 GCA_041310455.1 Desulfobacteraceae bacterium
ATACCGGCCTGGCCGGATATTAAGCCGTCATAGGCCTGACAGGTGAAGCGATATTCGGGGCTATTCCCTAAAAGGGAAAGAAGCCTGGGTCTGATAATGATTTTTTTTGCTGCAAAAACGGTCTGTTCCGGGGGATCCTGGGTACGGAACTCCGTGCCGGTTAATTTCACGCCGGCAGGAAAGGAGAGGGAAACCTTCTGAACCGAGAAAAGCAGGCCAGGGTATCTGCTTTGCACCTCTGCACGGATATAATCAACCACAGCGTCTGATGGAAAACGAAAAACAAGCAGCGCGGACGCCAGTATGACGCCGTACAACGTGTACAATAACCATTTCCTGTGTTTTAAAAAAAATTGTCTCATAATTTATTCATTGATTTAGATAACTGTTACACCTTGTATCTTATGCCTTAAACATTAAACCCCGCGCCTTGTGCCATGCGCCATCTTCATTCATACGTCATAACCTGTATGATGCAATCCAGGTATCCTTCCTGTTTTTTGTTGTCCGTGATGGATATCCTTTTAATAAATATCAGGTCCCCGGGGTCCTCGATCAGGAATAGATAGCTTACCAGCTGGTCCGTGTTGATTCCTTCGACTTTTATTTCCACCCCTGATTCTCCATAGGAGCCGATGCCTTTGGAAGATGACTTTGACGGATTCATATACTTAATCTGGCCTTTCACATCTGCCTCACCGGCTGCCCTATCCAGGTAGGACATCAATGTGAAGCCTTTGCCGCGCTTCGCCAGGATCCTCTCCATCTCGCCTGCGTCTTCCCTGTATCTGCGATATTCGGAGCTGAGCGCCGCTATCTCCTTGAATTCCGTTTCCTTAAGCGCTATCCCCCTGGTTAACCGGTCTTTCTCCTTAAAAAACGGGAGGACGAGAAAATTTATAAGGAGAAAGAGCGCGATCAGACAGGCTGCCCCCAGCACGATATACTTTTCTCTTTTAGCCAGCTTGATCTTTAACATGCCTGCCCCTTTTACTTCCTCTGAAGTTTCAGCTCGAATTCCACTTTTTCACCTGTCCTGTCGTGTTCAGCCTTATTTATTGTCACATCTGAAAAATAGTCGGATGATTCCAATCCGCTTTCCAGGTTGTTGACTGTGTTGAATGAATCCGTTTCTCCTGAAATGCGGACAGTCTCCGTATCAATAACCATATTAGCGATATCGATATCAAAGGTATCCGGAATTTTCTTCGAGATGTCGTTTATCAGGTCCAGCACCTTCTGATCCCTTTTGATGTCGCCGGGCAGCATCAAGGCCGACTTTTTCAGCTCCTCGATCTTCTGTTTCATCTGAAGAAGGGGATATTTGACATCCTCTGCATCAGGGAACGACTGCCTGAAAAGATCTGCGCATTGCTGTTCCGCCGCCTGGTATCTTTTTTTCACGATATAATAATCAGCCCCGAGACTAAACATCAGAAAGATGAGGATTATCAGGACAGCTATGCCTGCCTTTCTCAGCTCTTTAACGGTCTTGAAAAAACTCTTTTTTACCTCGAATTCACCTTTACGGAGATTAAAGCCGTGACCTTTTTTAATCTCTCTTACCGCAAGGGAAAGGGCTCCGTCCATCAGGGCCGGATTCCATTTTGTCTCAATGCTGTAATCCATGCGGATTGCCTTGTCAGTGCTGATATTGATTTTTTCGACGGCTATGCCTGCCTGGCCGGTTATGGACTCAGCAATACCCGGATACTTTGATCCTATCCCGGTTATAAAGGCCCTCTCAGGAATTATATCTTTTTTTGTCTGCATGGAGAAGGAGCGCATGGTATTTTTTATGCAGCTGTGCAGGGATCTTGAAACCTCCTCGATCCTTTCCTTTGAAGGCGCGGTGATATTCGCCTGTCCGGGTAAAGGAACGGCCTCCTTCCCCAGCGGCATGTTTCTTATCAAATTTATCCGCCTGTCAATAAACAGGACGATGGTTATCCTGTAAAGACCTATATCTATCACCAGCCCGTTGTCCGGGGTTTCATCCCTGGCCAACAGCCACAGTGCCATGGGCACAGGCCTTATATCAATAATGCCGGGAGAAATGCCGAAGGGCTTGAGGATTTCAAGGTATTCGGATATCAGGGGCTTTCTCGCATATACGGCCAGTATCTCGCTCTGATCGGAACTCTTCACAATATTGAAATCGATTACAAGCTCGTCAACCGGGAAGGGGATAAGGGTTTCCATTTCAAAGGGGAGGGTCTGCTTTATTTTTTTGGGGTCCTTAAAGGGCATGACAAGATTCTGACAGGATACATTGCCGCCGCCTGTAGAGGCAATATATACGCCGCTTTTCAGATCCATTTTTTCAGAGAGTTCCCTCAAGGCATCTGCAGGACCTTTATCCCTGTCCACCATAACGCTCTGGCATGACAGGACCTGAAATCCTTTCATGCCGCTTACAACCTGCACCGCTGCGATAAAATCGTCGTTTATGTCAATACCAAGGATCCTGCCGGACATATGTTCTCCTGGACAATAAATTGAGAATTTCGCCCCACTCTAATATCAAGTTGCAAAAGTCAGCGATATTAAATTGTCGTCACCCCGGCGAAAGCCGGGGTCCATAATTTATTGTAAACACTGGATTCCGGCTTTCGCCGGAATGACGTAAGGACTCAATATCTTGCCGCTAATTTTTACAATGAAGTACTAATTCAATTTTTATCCGTCATTCTGCGGGTTGGCCGCAGGATGCTATACCGTTAATTTGAATCAAGCAATTTCAGAACCCATGGTCTAAGAGAAGAGGGTTCTTTTGCTTTCAACGAGTGCCAATACTACAAAAAAATCTATCAAAACTCAATAACTTAAAACACATTCCATGACAGCACGGTTAATGTCTTGCCGCTCCTTTTTACCAGCCCTGTGACGCCTTTACCCCTGTCATCCCTGATGCCTTTCGATGTTATTTCAAAGTATGAGCTTTTTGTCGTGATAAGGGTCGAATCAATATAGCCCTCGCTCGTCCCGAGAGCGGATTTGTACCAGTCCGCCTTGTCAAGGTCATTTTTGTCGCTGCTGCGATATTCCACCATCTCCTCAATCATGGTGCTGTCAAGATCATCTGAAAGCGCTTCCAGGACAACGGGATCGGCAGTGTTTATATTGATCTTTCCGTCACCCCGGACTGTCAGATAATCAGAGATCCCGGGGGCCTCATCTGTGCCATAAAAGAGCTCCTTCGTGATTCCTTTAACGAGAAGCAGTTCATCAAGGGATTCGAAGGGTGCATTGCGGCATGAGTAGGGATTTTCAAGGGACTGATAATAGGAGTCCTCTGCGCCGAAACTGGTTGCCTCATCATCCTCATCCATCCAGTCCTTTATTGCGTCCAGGATATCATTTGCCTCATCTTCTTCCAGGCTGAAGGCCGGCAGCCTCAAAAACCGCGTAAGCAGCTCCTTCTGCTTTTCGTTGTACTCGCCCTTCTTTTCACCGGTTGAGGATATCAGCCTGTTGATCTGTATCTTTCCCGCAAGATCGTCAACATGTATTTCAAATCTTCCGCCGTCATCAAAAAGCCCGGCCGAATAGGAGGAGTACTGATTCAATTCCGCCCAGTCGTCATTGAAGGAATCGATATCTGCGCCGTCTTCATAAAGGACCGCCAATGCGCAGTTAAAACCTGATTTTGCTATTGCCCCCAGCCTGATTCCGTCATCAAAATTGGCGGTCTCATAGAGTCCTGAGCGGATGGATTTGCTGAACTGCATGGTCAGTATCACGATGAGACTGATCAATGTGATCGTCAGTATAAGGGCGATGCCCTTTTCGTCCTTATGAATTGCCGCCATATCTTCTCTTTGCCATAGGGATTGCGATGGATGTAACAAATTTTATCGGTGATTCCGGATCGGATTTGTTCATGAATTCCAGTTCAACAGAGACCATTGACGGCAGTTTGCCTTTAAACTGATCTGAAGAGGAGTCCCAGTAATCATAGGTGTCTCCTTCCTCATCCTGAAAAGAAAAATTGATGGAATTGAGCCCCTCGCAGAGTATCAATCCTTCCTCCTCATCCTTACTTTTATTCTCCAGTTCCCGATTGTCCGACCTGAACAGGGTAAATCCTTCTTCATCCGTATTTTCCTTTAAATAATATTTGATAAGGCCTCTCCCCGCAGAGGCATCAGTGTTGAATGCGATGTGTTTGTAGGATATGAATTCCAGATCATCGGCATTTTTCCCTGCTATGTCGTTATCCTTTCCTGCAAAGATATGAGAAACGGCGCTATCCGAATCGGAATCTTCGCCCGTGCCCGGGATGCCTGCGCATTGCAGGTCCTCGGAGATCCTTTCCATGGCAATCCTTGCCATCCGGTATACGGTGCTGTATGACTCAGTGACATCCATATT
>JBFYXR010000152.1:0-5258 GCA_041310455.1 Desulfobacteraceae bacterium
ATATTCCACCGAATCCGAGATTGCCAGACGGCAGGCATTTACGGCCGTGTGAATCATGGCGTCGATTGTTTACTTATGATCCTTATAGAAAGGTGAGAGCACAAAGTCTTCAGTGCTTTCGTTATATCGAGGTCGGCCTATCCCGATCCTTATCCTGGGAAATCCTCTGCCGCCGAGGTGGTCTATTATGGATTTCACACCCTTGTGACCTCCCGCTCCTCCCTGTCTTGCGACCTTGATCCTTCCGACCGGGAGATCAAGATCATCATGAACGACCAGTATGTGCTCCCGGTCGATCTTATAATAATCGGCACAGAGCCTGACCGCATTGCCGCTGAGGTTCATATAGGTCATGGGGCAGAAAAAGATTATGTCTTTGCCCTCAAGCCTTGTCCGTGTGTTCCTGGACTGGAAGCGCCTGTTCTCAAGGCGGACCCCAAGTTCTCTGCTTAAAAGGTCCAGGACCTTGAAACCGATGTTATGCCTTGTATCCTTATATTCCGGCCCGGGGTTGCCGAGCCCTACAATCATGTCCATTTGTTTTAAGGTTTACAAACCTCCACCCTTTCTCCTTTTACGACACCGTACGCATAAAAAGCCAAGGTCCCCCGGAGAGATCCGGGGGATTCAAAAACCGGCTTGCTCAAGAAATATCCGGATGATGATCTATAATCTTAGTGAATCATAAGGCTGGAGCTGTATTGAGAAGTCGGTATATTCACATTAAATGAACCGCCTCGGGAGGGATTCCCCTCCAAAGGCGGATTATAAACTTGGATTAGATATTTAGCCCATGATATTGTGAGCAGGGCTCATGCCATAACCGGATCGCGGAATCAGAACCCGGGCATTTTCATCAGGCTTCAGGAGTCTCCTCTTTCTTCTCAGCCTCTCCCTCACCTTGTTCCTCGCCGGCTCCGGGCTCAGCTGCAGCAATGGAAGGAGCCATGACTGTTGCCACGGTCAGATCCAGGTCCAGCAGGGATTTAATTCCGTCGGGCAGAGTAACATCCTTTATATGCAACGACTGTCCGATCTCAAGCTCCGAAACATCGACCTCAATAAAATCGACCAGTTTGTCCGGGAGACATGAAACGGTTATTTCTCTCCTTATGGGCTGGAGCATTCCTCCGTTTACAACACCCTTGGGTGTATTGATGAAATGGAGAGCGATATCCACGGTAAGCTCTTTATCCATGGAGATTTCATAAAAATCCGCATGAAGATAATCGGTTTTAACCGGGTCTGAATGAAGCTCTTTCAGAATAACGGTCTTGGAGTCGGTCCCCTTATCGGTTTCGATCTGAAGTCCTATAATAACATTTTCTCCTGTCTTCTTTTTCATAATCATGTCCAGTTCATGGGCATCAACTGTCAACATCAATGAAGCCGCGCCTGGGCCATAAAAGATAGCCGGTATCCGGTTTTCTCTCCTGAGTTTTTTTGCCGCCTGTTTTCCTTTTTCGCTTCTTATCCTGGCAGCTAATGTATATCGGGCCATTTGTTACCTCCTGAATTTCTCCTCTGCCGAAATTAAAATCAGGCAGGGGTATTCTTGTTTTTTGAAAAAATATTAAATCCCTTTAAGGGATTATTTTAAATGATCAATCCCCATCAGACCTTAAAAAAACAGCCCGGCTGATACACGGGCATGATAGTCTGTCCTATACAAACAGGGTGCTTACTGAATCGGAACTGTAGATCCTCTTGATCGTCTCTCCCAGCAGCTCGGCAACGGACAATGAGACAATCTTGGGACAATTCTGCGCCTCTTTTTTAAGGGGGATCGTATTCGTAACAACCAGACGATCTATAGGCGACGCCTCAATCCTGTCTATGGCAGGCCCTGAAAGCACCGGGTGTGTGCAGCAAGCAAATATCCTTGCCGCGCCGTGCTTTTTTAGGGCATTGGCCCCCTGCTGCAGGGTCCCTGCGGTATCCACCATGTCATCAAGAATAATGGCCGTCTTTCCGTCCACTTCGCCTATTATATTCATGGCCTCCGCTATATTCGGGGCATCCCTTCTCTTATCTATGATCGCCAGGGAGGCGGAAAGGCGCTTTGCGAATGCCCTGGCCCTTTCAACGCCGCCCGCGTCCGGCGAAACCACAACCAGTCCGTCGTTAAAATGGTTCCTGATATATTTCAACAACAGGGGCGCTGAAAAGAGATTATCAACGGGTATATTAAAATATCCCTGGATCTGTCCGGCATGCAGGTCAATGGAGACCACCCTTTGAGCCCCTGCAACCGTGATAAGGTCCGCCACAAGTTTGGCCGAAATAGGGACTCTTGGTTTAACCTTCCGATCCTGTCTCCCATATCCGTAGTAGGGTATGACCGCCGTAATCCTCTTGGCGGATGCCCTCCTGAGTGCATCCATGATAATAAGGAGCTGCATGATATTATCATTTACAGGGATGCATGTCGATTGAAGGACAAAGACGTCCATGCCCCTGACGTTGTCATGAATCTCGACCTGGGTCTCTCCGTCACTGAAGGTCTTGGCCATTATCTTGCCGGGCTCAATGCCGAGATACCTGCAGACCTCCTGGGTCAATTCTGGATTTGATGTGCCGCCGAAAAGCTTCATAGTATCTCTTTAAAAGTTCTCCTTAATACCGGATCTCCTGCCCTTTGCCCATCCGGGATAGATTATGGCTGGGGCGGGAGGATTCGAACCTCCGAATGCGGACTCCAAAGGCCCGTGTCTTACCGTTTGACGACGCCCCAATCGTTTTTATTGCCGACCGCCTTTAATCCGGCTGATCAATAATTTTCTTTTCCTCCGCCGCCCCTTGCAACAAAGATATCCCCCGGATTATGGGAGACAAGGAAGGTCTTTGCCGATTCAGCTTTTTCCTGGGACGCGAAGACACCAAAAACGCTTGGTCCGCTACCCGACATAATGGCACCTTCTGCACCGGCATCCACTAAGAGCTTTTTCAGGGTATTTATTATCGGAAAGCTTGCGGTAGTTACCGTTTCCAGATCATTTTCAAGGACCCCGGAAATGGTAAAAGTGTCATTTTTCAAGGTTTTGACTATATAGTCATATTCTCCGGTTGTCAACTGCAATTTCAGGTTCCTGTAAACCCATGCGGTTGAAACCTGTAACAGGGGAGTCACAATCACATACCAGGACTCCGGCCAGCCAGGGATTGGCTCAAGCACCTCGCCTATACCTGTTGCAAGGCACGGCCCCCCCATCAGAAAAAACGGCACATCTGCCCCCAGCTTCAGGGCAAGGCTGTGAAGCTCGGGTTCGGACAAGGGATTGGAATACATGTGATTAAGGGCAAGAAGGACTGCTGCGCCGTCGCTGCTGCCCCCGCCCAGGCCTGCCGCGACAGGTATATTCTTGGAAAGGACTATTGAGACCCCGTCCTTGATCCCGGAACAGGACATAAAATCCCTGGCAGCCCTGTATGCCAGGTTGGTTTCATCCGCCGGGATCTCACGCCCCCTGCACCCTATCATGATCTGCCTGTCAGAGGACAGGTTCAAATCAATGGTATCGAAGATATCAACCGGAACCATTATAGAGACCAGCTCGTGATACCCGTCCGGCCTGCGGCCCGTAACCTTAAGACGGACATTTATCTTTGCAGGGGCTTTGATGGTGTAACTTGTTATTTTCATTGGAAATGCTCTAATAATGTCATAAAACATCAAACCGAATCCAATTGCCAGTGGTTCAGCAACCGGATTCGGTTATAATGCATCTGGGGAAAAGTTACTGGTTCTTTATCGCCTTAACATATCGCAGCCTGAGATCCGCCAGTATATTATCCAGGAATTGCTGCTCCTCGTCATTAAGGTTTCCTTTGGCCTTGTCCCCTAACATGGCGATAATATCTATCGAGTGCTTTGCCAGGGGGAGGTCCTTGTGCCTTTCCCCTGTCTGGGGATCGGCGATCTCTCCCAGGTTAAAAAAGGCGGACGAGCTGAGGCTGAAGATGAGCGCATTAAAAGTTACCTCCGGAAGGGGCGGCCTTTGTCCCTCATCCTTCTTTGTCTCCTGCCGCGTTTCGCTCTCAGGGGCTGACTTACGCTCCTCGGCCTTTTCATCTTTCAGCCCGTCATCCTTGCCAAAGGACCTCCTGTCCTTGATAACAAATCCTTTCTCCTCTTCCTCCATGTGAATGCTCCTTTCAGATCTCAATCTTTTTAACTGAATAGACATTCTCAAGGCCTCGCAGGACCTCAAGGGTTCCGTCATCTATGGAGACCGCGGTGGCGAGCAGGATAACGTTCTGTTTCTTTTCCTGCTCCTGTCCAACAGCCATGCGGCTTATATTTATCTTGCGCTCCCCCAGTTTTGTGGCGATCTTGCCGATCATGCCCGGCACATCCATGTTGTGTATAAGCAGGTTATGTCCATCGGGAATCGCCTCCAGATAAAAGTCGTTTATCCGGAGGATCCTGGGCATGGTGTTTCCGAAAATAGTCCCGGAAATGATATTAACACCGTCCTTGGATTTAACCTTAAGCATGATGAGGCTTGTAAAATCATCCGAGGTGGCCGTCCTGGATTCCACGACCTTAATGCCCCGCTTGGATGCAATAAGAGAGGCATTGATAAAGTTTACATCGTCCTTTAGGATAGGAGTCAACAACCCCTTGAGCATGGCTGATGTCAACGGTGCGAGGTTATACTCTGTTATCTTCCCGGAGTAATTTATTGTTACCTCCTCAATGCCCTCGCCCGAAAGCTGGGTCTGGAAAGATCCCATCTTTTCCAGAAGGGTTGCATAGGGGCTCAGGATTGTCTTCAGTTCGGCGCTCAGGCTCGGGACATTGACTGCGTTTTTGACGGACCCGTTGACAAGGAAGTCAACCATCTGCTCGGCTATGTCGCGTGAGACGTTCTCCTGGGCCTCAAAGGTCGATGCGCCCAGATGTGGCGTGCAGATAAAGTTCGGAAGGGTCATCAGCTTATTCTCACCTGGCGGTTCCTTCTCAAAGACGTCAAGGGCCGCGCCTGCGAGGTAGCCCGATTTCAGGGCCTCGTAAAGGTCATCCTCATTGACTATCCCGCCCCTGGCGCAGTTTATCAGCATGGCGCCCTTTTTCATCTTGGCGATTGACGCTGCGTTTATCAGGTTCGTTGTCTCTTTGGTCTTCGGGGTGTGGATGGTGATATAATCGGCGCGTTTGAACAGGTCATCAAGGGATACCGGCTCCAGGTCCAGCCTTCCGATTATCTCCTGCTTAAGATAGGGGTCAAACACCAGGACCTTCATCTTCAGGCCCT
>JBFYXR010000155.1:0-3510 GCA_041310455.1 Desulfobacteraceae bacterium
CGTCGCTGCGACTGTGAAATGGATATCCATGGCGAAGAAGATTATTTTATTTAAAAAACATATGATAATCATCAAGCCTTTCTTTTTGATTTTTCTCCTTGCAGCCGGGTTAAGCCTGAACAATGGATGCGCAACTTTGCCGGACGTCTCTGAAATGATTGATGAGGCGCCGGCTGCACAGAGACCCCGTCAAATCCTTTCGTCCAGTGGGCTGCTGTCTCACGAAAAAAGCATGGCTATCATGGAAAGGCTGAAGCTGTCGGTCGACCCTACGGACGTTCTGGAACGCCATACTGCCGTGGTAGAATCGGTCACTGAAAGCCCGCTGACGAAGGGGAACAAAGTCGCTCTTCTCGCCGATGGTGAGGCCACCTATGCCGCGATGTTCGAAGCCATAGGGAATGCCAAAGAACATATCAACCTTGAAACCTTTATCATTGAAGATGATTCAGTAGGCCGCAAATTCGTTGATCTGCTGCTGCAAAAACAGTCGGAAGGAGTTCAGGTAAATATTATTTACGACAGTGTGGGAAGTTTTAAAACGCCGGAATCCTTTTTCAAACGCCTGCGGGACGGGGGAATTCAGGTGGTCGAATTCAATCCGATAAATCCGCTGAAAACTCACGGGGAAAGGTTCCTGATACACCCGGATCACCGTAAAATATTGATCGTTGACGGCAAAGTTGCCATCCTTGGAGGCATTAATATCAGTTCGGTTTATTCAAGCAGCCTTTCCGGAAGAAAAAAAATGAAAGGAGAGCCTCTGCCCTGGCGGGATACAGACATACAAATTGAAGGACCAGCGGTGACTGAGGCCCAAAAGCTTTTTCTTGATACCTGGCTCAAGCAGAAGGGACCGGAACTGGACGAAACGAAATATCTGCCTGATCAGAAAGAATACGGCAATGCCCTGGTGCGGGTGGTCGGAAGCACGCCGGGACAGAACAACAGAATCACTTTCATTGTCTATGTGTCCGCAATTACTTTCGCGGAGCATTCGATTCATCTGACTAATGCCTATTTTATCCCCGACGATCAGATAATGGATGCCTTCATTGACGCGGCCAGGCGCGGTGTTGACGTAAAGATTATCCTCCCATCAACGTCGGATTCTTCGCTGGCCTTAAATGCAGCCAGGTATAATTATTCAGAGCTTTTGAAAGCGGGGGTGAAGATATATGAACGCCGTAACGCATTTCTGCATGCTAAAACCGCTGTAATTGATGATGTCTGGTCCACGGTCGGCTCCACAAACCTGGACTACTGGAGCCTTTTAAGTGATGACGAGGTGAATGCGGTTGTCCTGAGCCGTGAATTTGCGGTGGAAATGGAGAAAATGTTTGCCGGGGATCTTGCGGAATCCGACCAGATCCAATGGGACAAGTGGAAAAAAAGGCCTTTATCGCAAAAGATCAAGGAGGCATTTGCGCATTTATTCGTCCGCTGGCTGTGAGACTCGGTTTGATAGCCTCTGATTTAAGGGTATGAGATAAAGGAGTATACTATGCGAAACTATTTTGTAGCGCTGTTACTGGCAGCGATTCTTCCGTTTATCACAGGATTTAGCGAGGTGCCGGCAGATGAGAATATCGAGCAGGTCACCGTCAATGGAACCAGTCTCTTCCCTCAGGGCCAGCTTTTTTACCCCCCGATGGCTAACCCCAAGGAGCCCCGTACCCATGTAACCTACCTCCGGCTCAATCTCCCCGATGACAGCATCAACATCGGATCGGTAGGGTTCGGAGATAACTTCGGACTGGTGCGCTGGCCCGGATGGGGCGAGGACGACGCCTGGCAGCTCAGTATCAGCGGGGCGGCGCTTGCCCAGTTCAATCTGGACTCCAGTTCCATAGACCTGATCAACGCAGACTATTTCATCGCCTTCCCGCTAAGCTACCGGAACGGTCACTGGTCAGCGAGGGTGCGCCTGTTTCACCAGTCATCCCACCTGGGAGACGAATTTCTCCTCCTTCCCCAGATCCCGGAGTTGAGGGTAACGCGCATGAACTTAAGCTTCGAGACCATTGAACTGCTCAGCTCCTGGGAAATAATAGGACTACAGGTCACCGCCGGTCCCTCATACATCCTCCACTCCGACTCCGACCTTAAGCGTTACAGTATCCAGGCAGGTATTGATTACCAGAGCAAGAAACCCTTTATAAAACCTACGATACGTCTGTTCGCCGGCGCCCTGTATCATTCATGGGAGGAAACCGACTGGAACCCCGACTTTAATGTTAAGGTCGGTGTCAACATCCGCACCGCCGAAAAAAGGGCTGTTCAGGCTTTTGGAGAGTATTACCACGGCAATCTCCCCTTCGGCCAGTTCTATAAATTGCGGGCTGAGTATTACGGCGTAGGGATTAACGTATCATATTGAATGTATGCACTTGAAAGGGCATATCGCGCTGTGTAGACAGGCTTACCGGGAATAATCCTATAATAAAGCTGGTAACTCACCCATTAATGGGATAGACTATATGCACATAAAGTGAACTGCAGCCGCTTTGAACATCACTACCCTTAGCCGCCTAGGATCGGGCGTCCAAGGCGCTTCTATATTCGCAATCCGATTGATCTGCATTTAACCTCTCAATAAGGAGATATCCCGCTTGACTTCCCTCGGCACGACCATTATCGGGAGCCTGCATCAAATGTGGGTGCGCCTCCGTGGAAACATTCCATCCAACAAGCGCCTGGGAGATGAGACGCCCCTTAGATCGGAGTTGTTCAGCGCCTATCAGATGGAGCAGCACGGCAGGGCCCTGGCCGCAACACACACGTTGCACGCAAACCACTATTCCGAACAGCTGCTGAAGCGGCTCGGTGAAAATGAAGGCATCCTCAATGAAGTTCGAGACCTGCTTACAGAGGCCGTAAAAGGAAACCGGAGGATTACACCGGCCGGGGAATGGCTCCTTGATAACTTCTATCTCATGGAAGAGCAGATCCGCACTGCCAAGAGACATCTGCCAAAGGGATACAGCAGGGAGCTGCCCTGCCTGGAAAAGGGCCCGTCAACGGGTCTTCCCCGTGTATATGACATTGCACTGGAGACGATCTCTCATGGCGATGGCAGGGTGGATCCCGAGGGCCTCAGCAGTTTCGTAGCCGCATATCAGAAGGTCTCCGTGCTGAAGCTTGGCGAGTTATGGGCAATTCCGATCATGCTCCGATTGGCGCTGATCGAGAATCTCCGGCGCGTAGCAACGCGGATTGCCGTCGATATGATAGACCGGAATCTTGCCGATTATTGGGCAGACCGGATTACTGAGACCGCAGAGCGTAACCCCAAGGAATTAATTCTGGTCATTGCCGATATGGCCCGTTCAAAACCTGCCATGGCAAGTTCCTTTGTCGCAGAGTTTACACGCCGACTGACGGGGCAGGGGCCTGCCCTCGCATTGCCTCTTACCTGGATTGATCAGCAACTTTCCGAGTCAAGCCTGACGATTGAACAATTAATCCAATCAGAGAACCAGAAGCAAGCCTCTGATCAGGTTTCCATAA
>JBFYXR010000158.1:0-4038 GCA_041310455.1 Desulfobacteraceae bacterium
TATCAATAAAGTCCATGGGCATAGCCGCAATGCCCATCCTGGACAGGTTTCTCCCGAGGCGAAGGTTCATCCTCTCGTCATAGAGATTATAGGGCCTGCCGGTCACCACGATCAGAGGTTCATCAGAGGTCAATGCCTCAATGCTCTCCTTTCCGACAGCCTGAAGCTCTTCAACAAACCTCTGCTGCATAATTAATGCATGATGAACTGCCTTTTTTATGCCCGGTCTGTCGGCATAAAGCATTCCCTTGACCTGCTCAAAGATCTCAAGAGCCAGGGTGTCAGGGTCATGTCTCATGTGAATCACAGGAGTCAGAATGGATTTATCCTTTAGTTCAATGGCTGAGCGAAGCATATATGAATTGGACTGGATCATGGGACAATAGTAGCCTCTTTCAGGTTCTACACTCTGCATATCAATCATGGTGGGCAGAAAAAGACAGCTTGTCTTGTCCATCAGCATCATTATGTGTCCATGGGAGACCTTTACAGGGTAGCATGCCTCAACAAGTATCTTCTCAATGCCTGCGTCGGAAATCCTGCGATTTGTAGGGGGACTGAGCACAAGCCTGTATCCCAGCTGATCAAAAAAATTGGCCCAGAAAACAGACGTATGAAGGCCGTAGAGCGCCCTCTGCATACCCACGGTGGGCCTGCCGTCCGCTTTCATCATGGGCGCATCCTGAATCTCTTCATATATCCCTTCCATGTAGCGCTGCCATACCTTTTCCCTCCTGCTGAAGAGGTCTTCTCTCTTTGTCCCGCTGTCTTCTCTGGCCTCATATCTGCCGCACTCCCCGCCCCAGATGCTCTTCCTGCCGTCAAAGTCATAGATCTTCAGCTTGCACTGGTTGTGACATCCGGCATCAGCCCGGCAAACCTTCTCTGTGTTATCCATGCGGTCCTTAACCGCATTTTCAATCCCGCGGAATCTGCTTTTAACATCTTTGCCCTTTGCCTCCATTTTTTCCTGCACACTCACAGCCGCACCGAAGGCCCCAAGGACCTCCCTGTGACATGGGACAGTCAGCGCCCTGCCGATCACATTTTCAAAGGCAGCCACTACACCCTTGTTGAGGGAGGGGCCGCCTAAAAACATGACCCTTTCCCCTATCTTTCTCTTCCCCACAACTCTGTTAAGGTAGTTATGCACGATGGCATAGCAGAGTCCGGCTATGAGATCTTTTTTCTGAACGCCATTCTGATGATAGGCAACCATGTCGGACTCCATGAACACCGTGCATCTTTCAGCGAGGTTTACGGGGCTCTCCGAAGAGAGGGCGATATCCTGGAATTCGCCTACTATGTTGATGCCGTATTTGTTGGCGAGTTCGTGGAGAAAGCTCCCTGTACCGGCCGCGCAAACCTTGTTCATATCGAAATCAAGGGGATGGGAATTGGATATAAAAATGTACTTGGAGTCCTGCCCCCCGATCTCAAATATTGTGTCCACTTCCGGATCAAGCTCCACGGCCCCTCGGGCATGCGCAGTGATCTCATCTATTATAAGATCAGCGTTAAGAAAATCTCCCACGACATTCCTCCCTGACCCTGTGGTTGAAACCCCGGCGATCTGTGTTTCTGACCCGATTTGATCTGAAAGAGACTTTAAGAGACGCTGTGTCGTCTCAACGGGCTTTCCCTGTGTGGGGACATAACATTTATGGATGATCTCCCTGTCTTCATCTATAAGGGCATACTTGGTTGTAGTGGAGCCTATGTCGATGCCCAGGTATGCCTTTGTTTTTCTGTTTATATCTCTTAATTTAATGCTGTTACTCTCAGGGAAGGAGGTCTTTTTAATCACAAGCCTTTCCCCTGTCTGTATGGAGACGGACTGCTCATGGTCTGTCGATTCCAGCAATGAGAGATTGATCCGGTTTCCCCTTTTTGTCTCCAGGGATTTTATGGCCACGCCCACGGCGCCTATGGACGTGCTGTGGGGAGGGATCGCCAGGCCCGGGAAATAGGTTTTAAGGGCCTTTACCTGCAGGGCATTCATGGATAATCCCCCTATGAAGATAATGGGCTCATGAAGCGTCCGGTTGGAAACAATGGAGCTGATATAATTTCTGGCATTCCCCATATGCAGACCAAAGATGATATCCTCAAGCCTCTCGCCCTTGTTCTGGAGATGGATCATATCGGATTTGGTAAACACGGTGCAGCGGCAGGCCACATTGGAAGGGGTGCTGCTCTTTAAACCCAGGGAGATGAAGTCATGCAATATTTTATCGATATGATCCTGGGATGCATCCCTGCTGCCTTCATACAGGGCCGTAGCCAGCCTCTCAGCCTGCTGGTCGATAAATGACCCGGTGCCGGAGGCGCATGGCCCGTTTGTGTTGAAATATTCCAGTTCCCACTTGCCGTCATGGGAGTTTATCTGTGCCACTGAGGTATCCTGGCCGCCCATGCTGATTATTGTCCTTGCATCGGGCCTGACAATAAGCGCCCCTGTAACCTGGCTGATGGTCTCGAATTCGTAAAATGCATTCAGCCTTTGGCCGAGTTTTTTGCCGTGGTTGCCGGTGAAGGAAACGCATCTGACATTCTTTTCACCCAGTTCATTGTAAACAGCCATCATACAGGAGATGAATGCCTCTTCAACCCTCCCGAAATGGCGTATATAAGGGGCCTCATAGACAACCTGTTTCAGGTCGTTGACCACAGCGCAGTTCAGGCTTACCGAGCCTGCATCAATTCCGACGTAATATCCTCTTGAATCATTCCTATCTTTAAGATGGGTCATGGCTCCACTCCTTTATTCATGTTTTATCGATAAATCCGTCCCTCTGCCGGTCAGCTTCCGTATTGCCTTTTTGTAAATTGTTTGAAAAAAATGTTCTCATAGATGCAGCAGATATGCCCGGCCATTTTTCTGGGGATGCCAGCATCCCTCAAGCGACAGTAGATATGAAGAGGATTGAAATAATGTTGTATTGCCATCATCATGATTAATCACCGCCTTTCAAAGGAGAAGAAAATTCTTTTGATTAACCATTTAGCAACGGGTATGCCATGAATTTGTCATATGCTCCTGGAGGAGCCTGGATCGGTTCTGATTAACATTTTAAGGAGCATGAAAATCAGCGTGTCAGTAAGTAATAACAGGCAGTTATGATATCAAATAATCTTTCAATGGGCAATTTATTTATTATGATGGAATTATCCTGTAAATAATTTCGGATAAGGATCAGCCTACAACTGGGTGAAACAGATATTTACATTGCCCTTGTATCCGCAAGAAAGGTTGCTTAGCAGCTTATATCCGTGTCATTAAGAAACTCTATGGATAATATTCGTGAAGCCCAAGCCCCCTGCAGAACTCTTATTTCCTGTTGGGAGCGAGGCCGGCAGTATTTAAGATTTATTTATTGTCAAATAAAATAATGATTTTATAGTACGGAGAGACTCAGATTAAGCGGGACGGCTACATGGAGATAATTTTATTATCCAGGGCGATAGCCACAGCATGGGTTCTGTTTACGGCATTAAGTTTTTTTAGGATATTATTGATATGAAATCCTATAACCCTTTCGCTCCGTTTCAGGATAGCTGATATTTCCCAGGAGGTTTTCCCTTCCTTGACCCAATTCAAGACCTCTATTTCCCTTGCGGTCAGATAGCTGTGATCTGATTTTGTCGTAAGTGATATCAGGCGCCTTAATGCAATTGAGAAAAACGGCAGAAGATATCCGGCTGCTGCGGAATCATGCTGTTTATTATTTATTCGTGCGCCTCCAAAATAAAAGCCATCAATTGCACCTTTGTCAGGATCATATATACCATTGAAGGCCAAGCTGCTGATTCTGAAATCCATGTTCAGGTCAAGAACACTCCGGGCCTTGCCCTGCATATAATATTTTTTTAGTTCTCCTGAATACTGTATCTCACGGGTTCTGATGAAATTCTGGATCAGAGGGTCAATAAGGGGATATTTGTTGTCTGCGTATAGTGCAAGGTATTCATCGGGAAAGTCACTGTTAACAGATGTTGAACGCATATTTGCGGAGGAGATGTTGCAGAAGCTCATAT
>JBFYXR010000160.1:0-2967 GCA_041310455.1 Desulfobacteraceae bacterium
ATCACGGGTTTCGGCTATGCCTGTTACGATAATAATAGTTGCCGATTGTTCCGTATCGAGGCTGATTTGATGCCGGATCGCCGCAATCGGATCGAGCACCGAGCCCTCACTGCCCGAGAGTTCGGATGAACCTTTCATTGCTTCCGGATTGGCAATAGTGTTTCCGCGGCCTATAAACTTCATACGGTCGGTTTCATATGAAACTTCGCCTGTCTTAGCCCCGTGCACGGCAATGAGATGGAACATCCATGGCGGATGTTCTTCAACTGAGCGGGGCCGCCGGGTGCAGAGTATTGCCATCTGCTCGCGGATTATCTCGGTCTGGACAAATAGATTGCTGAAGGACTGGTGCAGCGCATCCTGAGCAGCCTGCGCAAGAACAACTTCCATGTAGCTCGTTACATCGATAATTCTACGGATACGCGCCCTGTTGGTGATGGTAATCCTTCGCAGCTCAATGTCATCCTCAGGCGATACGGCTATCTCAGCATGGGTGACAAAATCCTGATCACGGCGACGAAACTCTGCTCGTCCTTCCGAAAATATTGCCTCATACTGTTTTGAAGACTTTAATGCAGGCTGGTATGCCGCTGACCAGAAATCACCGGTTGTTAAATCACGGATATAACAGAATGATCCCCAGTTATCGCAGGTGCTGTCTTCGCGCCAGCGCGTCACCGCCAGGTCTTTCCAGCGGCTGTAGCCACCTCCCGAGTTTGTGATCATTACGTGATATCTGCCGTTTGATAATAACTGCACTTCCGGTGCGGGTGTGTCGGGGCTGGTAAAGACGCGTATAGGCATCTCTTCTGCGTCATGAGAGGCTGTATGCAGATCATCAAGTTCAGTTGTGTGCGAATAGAAGGCAGTAGCCTTCGGGACCCGCTCCTGAAGCAAAAGCATAATCGCCTGAAACGATGGGTCCGATTCGAATCGCTTTTGCATCGGGCGGTCAAGGAGAAAAGCGGCAAGAGACATAAGGCTCATGCCCTGATGATGGGCCATAAAGGACCTGACTATTGCGTTTGTTTGCCCGTGAGGAAGATGGGTCGGGGTGTAGTCAATGGCTTCATAAAAACCATACTTTCCTTCAACGCCAAGAACTGCGAGTTCCTCAAGATTCCGACAGGCCTCATCCGGCTCGACCATGAGCGCAAGCGCAGAAGCATAGGGGGCAACAACCAGATCTCCGGCAAGCCCGCGTTTAAGGCCCAGGCCGGGCACCCCAAAGGCGCTATACTGATAATTAAGATGACCGTCGATCCTGTTATACCCGGATTCTGAGATGCCCCAGGGGACCCCTCGCTTTTTTCCATATTCGATCTGTCTTGCCACAACCGCCTTATAGGTCTCGTCGAGCAAAGTGTGATCATATGTGGGCATGATTAAGAGAGGCATGAGATATTCGAACATAGAGCCGCTCCACGACAGGAGAATCGGCTCTCCGGCGGCGGTAGTCAGGAGCCGTCCCAGGGCAAACCAGCTCTCCAGCGGCAAATGTCCCTGGGCAATGGCTATGAAACATGAAAGTCTCGCTTCCGAGGCAAGTAAATCATAGTAACCCGCGTCCCGTCGGTTTTCGTTTATGTTGAACCCGATAGCCAGCAAATGGCGACTCTCGTCATAGAGGAAGTCATAATCAATACGGACAAATTCAGCGGATTGCGATACAAGGTCCTCGATCATCCTGATCCTCTCCCTTGCCCTGCTGCTTGCCGACCTGATGGCCCCGCCAAGCGCATCAAGCTGCCCGGCCTCCTCCGGAGTCCAGTCGAGTCGTTTCGTCATTTCCGGCGGGAACTCACTGTCAAGATTGGCCAGGTTTCGCAGTGTCGGGATCTCATTTAGGGCGGGGCAGCTGCCGAGGATTTTTGAAGGAAGCGGCAATTCCGTCCATGCCGCAAGAAAGGTCAAATCATCGAGTGCGTTTCCGCATTGGCCGGCGAATGCCCGGGCCCACCATGCGGCCTGGCTCTCAGGAGCGGTGTCAAAGTCCTGGAAACCTTCCAGGGCTAATGCGGCGAGCCTGCTGAGACTCTCCCGTACTGCATTGAGTGTATCCGGCCGTTTGGCGCTGAGAGATTCCAGATCATCCCGCACCTTAGAGAAGCGTACATGCACGGATTCTCCGGCAACGTCCATGAGAACCCTCAGTGTATCAAGGAGCCCTTCAAATACCTTTGGTCCCATGATTTTCTCATCAGGAAGGGTGATTAGCCCTGCCCGCAATGTCAACAGGTGGGCCGTTAAATTGCCGCTGTCCACGGTTGAAATATACATAGGCAGAAGCGGCTTCAGCGTCTCTGTGTCATACCAGTTGTAGAAGTGTCCCCTGTAGCGCTCCATGGCTTCCATAGTGTGGAATGTATTGGCGGTACGTTCGATGAGCTTTCCTGTAGAAATATAGCCGAAGTCCCACGCGGTTAAACCGGCAAGAAGCGAGAGCCCCATGTTTGTCGGCGACGTGCGATGGGCAACCCTGGCAAGGAGATGTTCCTGATAATTATCGGGCGGAAGCCAGTGATCCTCAGGTCCAACGAATGTCTCAAAAAAGCTCCAGGTCTTTCGGGAAATCTTTCTCAGAAAATTGATCTGGTAGGGGCTGAGCCCTGTTTCACTGCGTTTAAGAGGTTCACTGAGCCACCACGCTGTAAATGGAGAGGTAAACCAGAGTGCAAGAACAGGCAAGGCAACAATAAAAGCAGCAGGCCTTAAGGGTTCGAGATAGCTGCCCGCTAAAACCGAAACAACCGGGACTATCCACATGGTCCGGAAGGCGCCGGCCAGGCCCTTGCGCCTTTTGAGATCGGAGCCGCCCGAAGGTGTCCATTCAAGAAGTCGCCTGTGCGCAACCAGCATTCGCCAGACTGTGCGCAGAATAGCATCAGAACTGTAAAATGCCTCATAGGGCAGACAGGCGAGCGAAAAAGCAGCCTGGCCAATGCTCCTGGCGCATCCCCGCGATAC
>JBFYXR010000161.1:0-16357 GCA_041310455.1 Desulfobacteraceae bacterium
GGATTACCGCACCGGTGAGGTGCTCTGGCGGACGCCGAATCCCCAGGGCTTGAAGATGACACATTCCTCGCTTACGCCGATGAACCTGGGGGATGAAAGATCCTATGTATATTGTACCAGCGGCGGTGTTGCAGGGGTCTCTGCGACGGATGGCCGGCTGCTGTGGCAATACCCGGACTGGCGAATCAATATTGCGAATGTGCCGACACCGGTGGTGATCGATAGCCGGCGTGTTTTTCTTTCCGGCGGCTACAATTCCGGCAGCATGATGCTTGCCATCAAACACGGCGGTGAGGGATACACCCCTGAGGTCCTGTTCCGGCTCGGCCCCAAGGTCTTTGGCTCTGACCAGCAGACGCCGATATATTTCAACGGATATCTCTACGGGGTGCGACCCGATGAACAGCTTGTCTGTCTCGATCCGGACGGCCGGATCCAATGGACCAGCTCCTCGGCACACAAGTTTGGAATGGGCCCCTACATGATAATCAACGAACTTATCTACGTGATGAACGATGAAGGCTTTTTGACAGTGGCAAAGGCCACACCCGAAGCCTATACGCCCCTGACATCAGCGCAGGTATTGCAGGGCCATGAGTCCTGGGCGCCGATGGCATTTGTCTCCGGCCGTCTCATTGTGCGTGATCTGACCCGGATGGTGTGTCTGGATATTATGGAAATAAGATGAAAGGATGGAACAAGGAAAAAAATTGAAATTTCAAATTTGAAATCTACCGTTGCGCCTTGAGCCTTGCGCCCGCTTGCCGCGCCGAAGCTTTCAGCGAAGGCGGGTGCGCCTTGATCTTTACATGGAGGGATATGGAATCCGCGAAAAAAACCAACATGAAAACCCGTCGTGATTTTTTAGGCAATATCCTTCGGACGGGTTCACTTGCGGCCATGGGAGGTCTTGTTGACATCGGCCTGTCCCGGGAAGCCTGTGGATCGAGCAGTGCATCCCAGACTGAGCTGTCTTCCATAGCCCTAATTGATCCGAAATTGATCCGGCACGAAGAGATCGGTGAACCGCTTCCTGCTGGACTGACCGAGTCACGCGCACTGACTGTCGACGCATCCGGTATCCTGTATGTGGCAGGCGATCAGGCGATTAAGGTGATTGACCCCCGGGGCCTGATCAAGGAGACTCTTACGCTGACCGTTGCTCCCCGCTGTCTGGTGCTGTCACACGAGCAGCTCTACATCGGGACACGGGACAGGGTTATAATCGCTGACAGAAAAGGAGGGGTTCAAGCCACCTGGCCCAGCCTGGGTGACAATGCATTTATCACCAGCATTGCCCTGGATGAGGAACATGTCTATATCGCTGATGCAGGACAGAGGATTGTCTGGTGTTTTGACCGGAAGGGCCTGTTCATACGGCGCATCGGAGATAAAGATCCCGATAGGAACATCCCGGGATTTGAGGTTCCCAGTCCCTATTTTGACCTGGCAGTGGGGCCGGATGGTTTGCTGTGGGTTGCGAATCCCGGAAGGCACCAGGTCGAGGCCTATACTGCCAAGGGGGACCGCGAGTTTGCATGGGGCAGATTCGGCAACAACCTGGAGGACTTTACCGGGTGCTGCAACCCTGTTAATTTTGCCATTCTCGGGGACGGCAGTTTTGTGACCTGTGAGAAAGGAGCTGTTCGGGTAAAGGTGTATAACGCCGGTGGCGTGCTGATGGGTGTGGTGACCGGATTGCAACAGCTCACAGGAGGATCCCGGTCGATCAGCCAGACACAGGAGCAGCATCAACAGGTCATCCTTGATGTGGCGGTTGATGTTGCCGGACATATTTATATCCTGGACAGGGCTAGGAATGTTATACGGATTTTTAGGCATAAAGAGGTTTAATAAAGAATGGCACAAGGCACAGGGCGCATGGCACAAGGAAAAGCCATAAAGACAGTCGGTCTGCTCCTTGGTGGACCTATCGGCCTTTACGCCTTTACCCTGAGCCTTGCGCCTCGCGCCATGCGCCTTGTTTTTTTACATGGAGGATTATGGAATCGATGAATGATGACAACAGGAAAACCCGACGTGAATTTTTACGCGGCCTCCTGCGAAATGGATCGCTTGCGGCCATTGGAGTTCTCGCTGGCCTGGGATTGGCACGAGGACGTGTCGATACACACCTCTGGCAGATCGATCCCTCCAAATGCACGTCCTGCGATAACTGCGCCACGGCCTGTGTACTGGAGGAGTCGGCCGTCAAGTGCGTGCACTCCTATGACATCTGCGGCTATTGCAGGATCTGTTTCGGTTTTTTCGAAGACCAGCCCGCAGCCATCAACGAAGGTGCGGAAAATCAGAGGTGCCCCCTGGGAGCGATCAGACGCACCTATGTGGAAGAACCCTATTATGAGTACACCATCGATGAAACCCTGTGCAACGGCTGCGCAAAATGTGTAAAAGGATGCAACACCTTCGGCAACGGCTCACTGCACATGCAGGTGCGCCATGATCGTTGTGTCCGCTGCAACCAGTGCGCGATTGCCCTGGTCTGTCCCTCTGATGCCTTTCAGCGTGTATCCCTAAAACAACCGTACCTGTTTAAGAGGGGGGATAAGGCTTGAGCACTCGAACTATATATGCCATCCTGGCCGGGCTGCTGGTGTGCGGCCTGTTTGCGAATGCGTTCTCCATAGAACGGTTTCCACCGCCGCAGTTTGAAAGCGGCTACGAGCGACCGGCTGCCACGGCGCCTTCGCCGCGTGCCGGCGCATGGCTGATCGTCGATATCTTTGTTCTTATTGCCGCGCTGGGCTTATCATCATATCTGGTCCTGAAGAGGCGAAGCAGGCCTGCCACTTTTGGGCTGATGCTCTTTTCCCTCGCCTATTTCGGCTTTTACCGGAAGGGGTGCGTCTGTTCCATCGGGGCGATCCAGGACGTGACCCTGTCGATCTTCGATACAGGCTATGCCATCCCACTCTCCACATTGATATTCTTTGTTGCACCGCTGGCGGCAACACTGTTTTTCGGGCGCACCTTTTGCGCAGCCGTGTGTCCTTTCGGCGCAGTGCAGGATCTAACCCTCCTGCGGCCGGTTGCCGTGCCGCCCTGGCTGGAACACAGTCTGAGATACCTTGCTTATATATACCTGGCCCTGGCTGCCTGGCTGGCCGCCACGGGCAGCGCCTTTATCATCTGTAAGTACGATCCCTATGTGGCCATCTTCCGCAGAAATGCCAATATGAACATCCTGATCCTCGGCGGCATCCTGCTGGTCATCGGTATTTTTGTGGGACGGCCCTATTGCCGTTTTCTCTGCCCCTATGGCGTAATTCTCCGGCAGATTTCCCGATTGTCCAAGTGGCGGGTTCAAATTACCCCGTCCACCTGCAACCAATGCAAGCTCTGCGAGGATGCCTGCCCTTACGGTGCGATTCAGCCGCCCGTATCCTCATGGCCCGCTGCGACCTATGCCAGGGACAAGCAACGGCTGGCCGGGCTGCTGGTGCTGCTCCCGATCCTCATTGCACTGGGCGCCTGGATGGGTCACAGCCTGGCACCGATGGCCAGCCGCGCCCACACTACGGTTGCATTGGCCGAACGGGTCTGGATGGAGGAAACCCGGAAGGTTGCAGGGACAACGGATGCAAGCCAGGCCTTCCGTTCAAGCGGTCAATCGATCGCCTCCCTGTATAACAAGGCCTCAACTATTCAGGCACGCTTTAAAAAGGGCGGGTGGTTTTTTGGCGGCTTTCTCGGTCTCGTCCTGGGTTGCAAGCTGATTCTGCTGAGTCTGCGGCCACGCCAGACAGACTACGAGGCTGATCGTGCGGGATGTCTCGCATGCGGCAGATGCTACCGGTATTGTCCGAAGGAGAAGGAACAGAAGAATGGGCAGTTAAATGCGCACCATAGAATTTCCCCCTCTTAAGACAAGATCGGGACAGGGGGAGTTATGAAAAAGTCAGGAAACCTTAACATAACCCCTCCGAGCCTCCCCTTACCTTAAGGGGATGATAAACTTCAACAGGATTTAGGATTTTAAATTTACCGTGCGCCTTGGGCCTAACGCCCTGTGCCATTATTATTGAAATTCGTAACAGATAGGAGAAATAACAGCGAATGAACGGAAAGGCGCCTCAATCGGATAGTGCCATACAGCGGCGACAGGTTGTCCAGGCCATAGCTGTTGTGGGGGCTGTTTTTACCTTCGTCTTCCTGGGGCTGATGATCTTTAACGGTTATCGGCAGTACGTGTCAGTCGCCCGTCTGGAAGCAAACCTGACTATCGAGAAACAGCAGCTCCTGCAGCAGACGAACAATGAAACCTTGATAAATACAATCCGCGACCAGGACCGCAGCATCCGCGCGAATAAACTCCGGCATCTCGACTATTCGGGCATGGCCGGTTTAATGCTGCTAATAAGTGCAGCAATCACAATCGGGGCATTGAAGCGGCTTGTCTACTTGAAGGGAATCGCCCCGCAGCCCTTTTTAGACAATGGGGAGCCGTCACATAGGCGCAGGCTGGGTGAAAGCCGTATTGCACTTGTTATGATTGTTGTGCTGCTGGCGGCTGCAGCACTTTTGCTTGGTCGACGGGTGCCTTCCGGATGGGTCAGTCAGACGAAAACATCAGGCAAGGCCGATTATGCCTCGCCAAAGGAGCTGGCTAAAAACTGGCATCGCTTCCGCGGCTTTGCCGGGGCCGGTGTAACATCACTGACCGACATTCCTACAAAGTGGGACAGCGGATCAGGCATCCTCTGGAAGACCCCTGTCCCCTTGCCTGGACATAACTCACCGGTTGTGTGGAAGGATCGCATATTTTTGTCAGGCGCAAGCTACGAAAAGCGCGAGGTATATTGCTTTGATGCATCCAGCGGCAAAATACTCTGGACCGGTGAGGTGCCGACTGCGCCGGGCAGCGCCGCGGCACTCAACATAATGGGAGACACAGGTCTTGCTGCCTCCACTTTAGCTACGGATGGGGCCCGGGTCTACGCGATCTTTCCGACCGGGGATCTGGCGGCCTTTGATTTCGATGGTCATCTCCTGTGGCATAAAAGCCTGGGCATGCCAAAAAACACCTATGGCCATGCCGCCAGCCTTGAGGTTTGGCAGGATCGTTTGCTGGTGCAATATGATCAGGCCGACGCAGAAGACGGAAAGTCACGCCTGTACGCCTATGACGGCGCAACAGGCAATATAGCATGGGAGGCGGAACGCCCGGTAGCCAATAGCTGGGCCACACCCTTTGTCGCCCGAGCGAGCAAAGACTATCAGCTTATAACCGCGGCAGATCCATGGGTGATTGCCTATGACCCGAACGACGGAAAAGAGATCTGGCGTGCCAAGTGCCTTGATGGTGATGTCGCTCCCTCACCTGTTCTCGCCGGGAACATGGTTATTGTCGTTGCACCTGGCAAAGAAAGCGTGGCCATACGCACCGGGGGCACAGGCGATATCACCGGCACACATATTGCCTGGCAAAACGAGGACATTGTGCCGGAGATTGTCTCTCCAGTTGCGGACGACAGCCGCGTATTTTTTATAGACAACTACGGCTCGCTCTATGTTGTGAACAGCAAGGATGGCACACTCCTCTATGAACACGACTTTGAAGAGAATGTCAAATCCTCCCCGATCCTCGTTGCTGGCAAGCTCTATGTCCTGGCTTTGAGCGGAACAATGTATATCGGCACACCCGGTGAAAAGGAATTTAAGCTGGAGTCCAAAAACGCCCTGGGTGAGGAATGTAGTGCATCACCGGCCATCATGGCAGGGCGTATCTATATCCGCGGGATAAATTATTTATACTGTATCGGAAAATGAAAAACATTGATCTGACAAAAATTGATGGCATCATCGCAACAATAGGCGCCACTGCTGACAAGGTCCTGCCCCTCCTACAGGCCCTGCAGAAGACATACGGGTATCTTCCTCAGGCCGCCCTGGAACGGGTCTGCGCGGCAACCGAGATCACGCCGGCGGCGATTACCGGTTTCAGCAGCTTCTACGACCAGTTTCGCTTTACCCCTGCGGGGGAGCATATCATACGGGTTTGTAAAGGAACGGCCTGTCATGTTAAGGGAGGACAGACAATCTATGAGGCCTTTCTGCGGCACCTGAATGTCCCTGAAGGCGGTGACACGGACCCGGATGGTCGTTTTACTGTCGAACGCATAGCCTGCCTCGGCTGCTGCACGCTGGCCCCGGCAGTTCAGATCGGGGATGTGATCTATGGACATCTTACAGCCGATTCAGTCGGGGATACAATCAAAGATTACCTGGCTTATCAGGAAGCACGGACGAAGCTCAAGATCAAGGTCCGACGTTCGACCTCTGTATCGGCTGCAACCCAGGGCGAGATCAGGGTAGGGCTTGGATCGTGCTGTCAGGCCAAGGGAAGCGGTTTTCTTAAACAGGCAATCGAGCAGGTGCTGGAGGAGACCGGCATACCTGCCACCCTCAAGCATGTGGGCTGCGTGGGCATGTGTTACCAGACACCGTTGATGGAGATCCTGCTGTCAAACGGCAGGCGTCATCTCTACGTCGGAGTAAAATCTGAAGACGCCAGGGACATCCTGCTGAAACATTTCAAGCCGCAGGGGCTTGCAGGAAGGATACAGCCTTTGATCTCACGGGGGCTCGATTTTCTCCTGGCTGGGGGACAGACGACGTCAGCACCGCGCTACCCGGTCGATGTGCGCGAAAAACATGTAGCCGATTTCCTGGACCGCCAGAGGAATATCGCCACGGAGCATTGCGGAAGCATCACACCGACCGATATCGATGAGTATATCGGTTATGGCGGTTTTGCCGGTCTGCGAAAGGCCATGGCAGAACTTGCCCCTGAACAGATTATCTCCGAGATCGAGATCAGCGGGCTGCGTGGTCGTGGTGGTGCAGGCTTTCCCACCTCTCAAAAATGGCGGGCAGTAGCCGGTCAGCCCGATAAAGAACGCTTTATTGTATTAAACGGCGATGAAGGAGATCCTGGCGCATTCATGGACCGGATGCTCATGGAGTCATATCCGTTCCGGGTCCTTGAGGGCATGGCCATAGCTGCCCGGGCCGTCGGCGCAGCAAAGGGATACCTTTACATCCGCGCCGAATACCCTCTGGCCATTCAGCGTATGACCGAGGCAATGGAGCAGTGCATGGCCCGCGGCTTCCTGGGTGAGCGCATCTGCGGCAGCGACTGGTCCCTTGACCTTCAGATTGTTGCCGGGGCCGGGGCCTTTGTCTGCGGTGAAGAAACAGCCCTGCTGGCCAGCATCATGGGGCAGAGGGGCATGCCGCGCCTCCGTCCGCCCTACCCTGCCCAGCAGGGGTTATGGGGAAGGCCCACCCTTATCAACAATGTGGAGACCTACGCCCTTGTCTCCTGGATCATGCGCCATAGCGGCGCGGCCTTTGCCGGGATGGGCACGGAAAAGAGCAAGGGGACCAAGGTCTTTGCCCTGGCAGGCAAGATCGCACGGGGAGGTTTGATTGAGGTCCCCATGGGGATTACGCTGCGTCAGGTGGTTGAAGAGATCGGCGGCGGCATTGCCAATGGGCTCAGGTTCAAGGCCATACAGGTCGGCGGCCCCAGCGGCGGCTGTGTGCCGGCGCACCTGTCTGATATTTCGGTGGATTACGAGTCACTCATCGGTGCCGGCGCCATAATGGGTTCCGGCGGCCTGGTTGTCCTGGACGAGACAGACTGCATGGTTGACATCGCCCGGTACTTTCTGGAGTTCACCCAGAATCAGTCCTGCGGTAAATGCACCTTCTGTCGGGTGGGGACGCGCCGCATGCTGGAGATCCTGGACCGGCTATGCACCGGAAAGGGAAAGGCATCAGATCTGGATAAGCTGGAGGAACTTGCACACCAGATCCGGCAGGGCAGCCTTTGCGCGCTTGGCGGCACAGCGCCCAACCCTGTGCTGTCGACGCTGACCTATTTCCGTGAAGAGTATGAGGCCCATGTCGCGGGACGCTGCCCTGCGGGCAAGTGCAAGGCGCTTATCCATTACAGGATCACTGATGGCTGCATCGGCTGTACCGTTTGCGCCCAGCGCTGTCCAACAGATGCGATTGCGTTGCGGCCCTACGAGAGACATGAGATCGATGATGAAAAGTGCATTCGCTGTGGGATATGCATGGAGGTGTGTTCGGAGAATGCTGTAGTGATTGAATAAGACAATGGTAGAAAAAGAGATTATATAGGGAACGATTGAAGTAGATATAGAGGCGCAAGGCACAGGGCGCAAGGAAAAACAAATATTCGAGGTTTTACCTGAAGGTGAACCTAATTAACCTTGAACCATAAACTGTGAACCGTGAACTGTGAACCTCCGGCCACGCCGGATCAGGAAACTTTTATGCCCAACATAACCATTGACAATAAATCCATTAACGTACCGGAAGGCGCCACTATCCTTGATGCCGCTCAGGCCCTCGGCATTGTCATCCCTACACTTTGTTTTTTAAAGGAATTTTTACCATTAACCAGTTGCATGGTCTGCGTGGTGAAGGTGGAGGGACATAAAAATCTTTTACCGGCCTGCGCCACCAGGGTGCAGGAGGGCATGGTGGTGCTGACTGATGATCCGGTCGTAGCCACGGCACGCCGCACGGCAATAGAGCTGTTGCTGAGCGATCATGTAGGTGATTGCATTGGCCCCTGCCAGATCGCCTGTCCGGCCGGTATGGATATCCCGCGGATGATCCGTCACATCGCAGAGGGACAATATGAAAAGGCCATTGAGACTATAAAGGAAGATATTGCCCTGCCTGCCGTAGCAGGTCATATCTGTCCCGCACCCTGTGAGAAGGCCTGCCGGCGTGGACAGACAGGCGAACCGGTAGCCATATGCCTGCTCAAACGGTACGCGGCCGAACTGGATCTGGCAGAAAAAGCGCCATACCAGCCGGTAGTTTCACATAGTCTCAATAAAAAGGTAGCGATTGTGGGGGCCGGGCCTGCAGGGCTCGCAGCCGCATATTATCTGCAGCGGGATGGCATTTCATGCACGATTTTTGATGATCGGGAGGAACCGGGAGGGATGTTGCGCTATGGCGTGCCGGAACAGGATCTGCCCCGAACCGTCTTGGACGCTGAGATTGAGCAGATAAGGTCTTTGGGCATTGTATTTAAGCAGCAGGTGCGCATCGGCAGAGATTTGACGCTGACCCAATTACTTGAGACCTTTGACGCAGTATTCCTGGGCATAGGGGGTGCTGAAGCCGGGGATATTGAGGCGCTAGGATTTGATCCAAAACACGTGCCCCTGGTCGTAAATCAAAATACCTTCCAGACCGAGATCCCGGGTGTCTTTGCCGGAGGTGATATGCGGCGAAAACTCAGACTGGCCGCCCGTTCCCTGGGAGACGGAAAGGGTGCCGCGATAAGCATTTCTCAGTTCCTGAAGGGTGTCCCTGTTACCGGTTCCATGCGGCCCTTCAACAGCCGCATGGGAAGGCTTGAACCGGCTGAACTGGCACGGATGTCAGATCCAGCCGGAACCATCGACCGTGTTCAACCGCTCGACAGACATAAAGGCCTGGCCGAGGAGCAGGCAATTAAGGAGGCAACGCGCTGCCTGCAATGTGATTGCCGCAAGGCCGCATCATGCAAGCTGCGTATATATGCGCAGGAATATGGGGCTAATGCAACTCGCTATCAGGGAAAGCGCCGCCCCTTTGTCCGATTGGATGAGCATCCTGACCTGGTATATGAGCCAGGGAAGTGCATCAGCTGCGGGATCTGTGTACGGATAACCCAACAACAAAAGGAAAATCTCGGCCTGACCTTCATAGGCCGTGGGTTTGATGTAAAGGTCGCAGTCCCCTTCAATCAGTCGATTAAAAAGGGTCTTACAAAAACGGCCCATGAGGTGGTGAAGGCCTGTCCCACAGGGGCGCTGGCTTTTAAAGACGAATACCCATGGATGTCTAAACCAAAAGAGAGCTGATTTTATGGCCAACGAAAGAAAAATCCTGAGAGTCGGTGGAGAAATCAAGGAAACATACGCTAAGCTCAGCAGGATCTATGCAACTCTGGAAGGGAGGTTTGAAAAGAAACTGAGAAAACGGGGGTTGAAGTTTCTGGATGTTCAAGAAGGTGACATAGTCCTGGAGATTGGCTTTGGGACAGGCTTTACCCTCGTAGAGCTGGCAAAGGCTGTTGGAAAAACCGGAAAGGTTTATGGCGCTGATGTAACTCCTGAAATGGTTCAATCAGCCGAAAACCGATTAGTGAAGGAAGGGGTTGTGACTAAGGTGAGATTAGCTGAAGCTGATGCCAGGAACCTGCCCTATAAAGATAATATGTTTGATGCTGTATACATGGCCGGGGTTCTTGAGTTATTTGATACGCCTGACATCCCGAAGGTTCTCACAGAGATAAAAAGGGTATTAAAACCGGACGGAAGACTCGAAGTAGTAAGTATAGAAAAAGAAAATCATGAGAATTCAAGGTTTCTCAGATTCTATGAGTGGGTGCACATCAAACTCCCCAGATACGCAAGTTGCAGACCTATTTATGTCGAAGATTCAATAAGGGACGAAGGGTACAATATTTTAAGAACCGATGAAATAATGTTGGGCAGGGTATTTCCCATGAAATTTGTGATCGCAAAACCGCCTGCTTTCAAATAACCATAGCCTCGGGATAGATAATATTAATAAACATGAGATGGGTTCAAATATAAGGCCTCTATTGTTATTGAAAACACAGAGAGATAATTTGTAGCACATCTGGTAGTCGTTCTACCCCAAAAATGAACGTAACATAGATCCCATAATCGTCCCTGGCAGAGCTATTCTAGAAAAATGTTAGAACAATCAATGAACATATTAAGAACATTTTCAAAGAAGGCGAACTAAAGCAGGAATCAGTTATCCGGAAATTCCGGATAACTGCCAAAAAAAGTCTTCATTATTAAAGAACAGGTTTTCATTTTATCCTGCCTTCGAAAATAGTTGATCATTTGTGCTCTGCTGCCTTCGCCTTTCGGGCAGTTATTACGGCCTCCATCGTTTCATCTGGAGTTGGCATGTGTGGCATCGGCAGGCTGAAAGCCTTATACAGGTTTAGAGGATTGGTGATCTCCCTGTATTCCTTGATCAATCCGTTTTGCATCCGGAAGGTATGCAAATAGTGATTTGAGTAGGGAACATATTCCCCTGTTGGCGCAAGCTGCTTTCCGGATCCATAATTTTCTACAATGATGTAGTCCGGATCGTCTGTGTAATGAATCGTTTCGTTGAAAAACTTCCAGTCGATTGTCAGTTCAGGCATGCTTCCTTCTGCCTGCTGCGGCGCTTGCTGCTCCTGGTTTCTCCTCATAACCATTTTCGTAGGCTCGTCGCCGTAAAAAGGAAATGTTTGTTCAAACACGCCGCCGTCTACAAAAAACTGTGTCGTGTCACCCATACCGTCAAGGGCCAGAAACTTTTTTATTGTCTCAATATTTTTCCGCCGGATGTTGTCGGCATTGATACTGCTATCATATAATGGTTTTGTGACCTGTTTGACTTCTTTTTGAGCAGATGAGTTTTTACCGGCATTCATTTCAGGCTGTGCTATCAAAGCGTTGGGAATGCACATAAAGATGAATAGAAAGGATTGAGCTACTATAAGTTGAAAACGTTTATTTATTTTCATAAGAATTTCTCCTTTTAAATTTTTAACATCCCGTAAAATAAGAATTAAATTATTTGCCTTTAGACGCTCCTTCAGGATTTTATGAAACTGATCGTGTTCCAGCCCATAATTGATCAGCATATATCTCTGAGGTTTTCTGATGATCATCTCGAAGAAATCTTTGCAGCTTTAATTATTACCTGCCGTTAGTTCGGAAATCAAAGATTTTCTTATAAGGATAAAAAATAGAAATGTTTTGCGACTGCCCTGAATATGAATTCTGAGCTATTGGATCCGGAAGAGATGGATTCAGCAACTCTTCCGGTTCTTTCAGATAGTCTAATAAAGCATCATTTCTTTTCTGCTTTAAAAGTATTTGAAATTTCGCCTTCATAAGCAGGCATAGGAGTACGACCGGCAGGAGGAGCGCCCAGTTTAAGTTCTCTGGTCCCTGTTATTTTGTTGCCCTCCACCTTTCCTGTAAAGATAAATTCAATATTATGCTCGTCTATTGTCTTGACACTAATGGCAACGGCATCACCCTTTAATGTGCCGGACCCCACCAGGTTCTTTAACGCCGGGTGACTGCTGGTTGTCACCGTAAGGTTCTCGCCGGCAGCCTTAATAAGCAGGTCAACGGATTCGTCTTTATTCTGGGCGTTTTTCATCGAAAATGTCCATGTCCCGGATATGTCCGCCGACCATGCAGACGGTGTAAAAAGAAAAGCAAGCAGGGCGAAGAAAAATAATATTTTACCCATAATTATCTCCTTTTGTTAGCATGTTGTTGATCATGGTTGATCGGGGTCTGACACCATCGCCTTCCTCATTAGTATATATTGTTAGAATCGAATGTTTCGTAAGGTTGCGGTTCGGGTATATACGGCAAATTGCCGTCCGGGTCATAGCCGACATCCAGCGGCCCGGGAGGTCCGTCCATTTTAAGTCCCGGCATAACGCCGCCACCCTCTCCTTCAGCTGCCGGTTGGGTCTCCTTTTTCGCGAAGCGTTCCGACCATTTTTCATCCCAGTCGATCTGGAACAGGGGATAGATGTGATGATGCCAGAAACACCATCTGCCGTCTTCCTTGATAAAGTCATCGCCATACCTGTTCCATTCCCACATGGCGCTTGGTTTCTTCGTTTTTTCGTCCGTGGAGGCTACTATACCGCATGCATGCCAGACACCTTTGGCAGTCTGGCCGTCTCCGGCGACCTCTATGACGCAATTTCCCATCAGATGCATAGCCATCATGCCGACCGGCGGTTTGCCTCCGGTATTGAATAAACTGCCCATCTTTTTGGGCGCATCAGGACCTTCCCAATACCCACCGCCAGGGAAATAAACCCTTACATCAGAGGCTTTCTTGGCAAAATAATCGGCTACTTTTAAATCAAGGCCTCCCGTATGAAAATGCTGCATCAGACCCACAAGTTTCTGGATCTCCTGGATGTCGCGCGCAAGCGTTACCTCTCGCTCCAGCTTTTTATTGGCCTCCTCCAGGGCTGCCAGTCTTTTTTCCAGGGTCTCCGATTGCCCTGCGCAGGCACTACCGCCTAACAGCGCTGCCGTTGAAGTCGCGGCAGCGGCAGCCAAAAAATTCCGTCTTGCCATTAATGATTTGACTAAATTCATAACATCCTCCTTTATATATCTTGTTTTATTATTATCCCGGGATACCGGTTATCCATGGAACATAAATCAGGCAATAGTTATGACGATTTTTCCGGTATAAGTCCCGGGAGCAATCGTCTTCTTTACGCCGTTAACTGTCATTGTAAGGGTCTTAGCCTAAGGGGGCTTAATAACGGCGCCCCTGGCAACAGTTAGCGAGGTCAGATACGAAGTTCCGGCCACTATCCAGACACAGTCCTTGTCGAAGGACACTATGACGCCGTTGTTCACGGGCTCTTGGGCAGTTTGCGTTACCGCGCTTATCTCCTTGTTATTACCGACGTCGATAACCGTCACACCATTCTTATATGCGGCATTTGCGGCGCTGATAATGCCTTTTACTTTAGCCTTGGCAAACTTGAGATCCAGGTTTTTCACTCCCTGGTGGGCTTCCCAGTTGATTTCCATATTTTCCATGCCCGCGGGGGTGCCGGCGCTTGTGTCCATCTCGGGCATGCCTGGCACACCGGCAATGCCACCCGCTGCCTTTTCTCTGCAGTTTGCCTTGAGGTTGGTTGTAGAGTTGTAGAAGTCGCCGGATACCTCCATGTTAGCGACGGTCATGAAGACGTCCTCC
This sequence comes from Desulfobacteraceae bacterium, assembly GCA_041310455.1. Classification (GTDB taxonomy): domain Bacteria; phylum Desulfobacterota; class DSM-4660; order Desulfatiglandales; family HGW-15; genus JAFGIC01. The sequence continues at coordinate 13,846 of JBFYXR010000161.1, forward strand.
TTCGGATCCGCAATTGTCAGATCGCGACCGGGAATGGTCGCATCGATTTCTCCGACGGGCACTTTAAATGTCGGCAAGGTCATGTCGGGCCCATCGTTGTCCATCAGCTGAAGGATAACGCCGTTGGCCGGATTCAGCACTGCGTTGTCGACATTGATATGGGTATTGGAGCCTTTTACCACAAAGGTGGATGAATCCGTATTGAGGATAGCTCCCTTGTTGACCTTGAGTTCACTTCCAATGTCCCTGAATATCATGGCGCCGTAGAGCGTGGAGTTGACGACAGTGCCGCCGGTGATTTCTGCATTGCATATGCCCTCGCCATTACCCATAAGGATTGGATAGCCCTGCACGTTCATGGTGCATCCGTCGAAAGAGATAAGGCAGTCGCCGATGGAAAATGCGCCGTAGCCGCGCGCCCTGGGACCGGTGAGTTCGATAGTGCTGTTCTTGACATACATGCGGACGCGCTGCCCCCCGTCAACGCTGAGAACGCCCCATCCATTGCTGCTCACATAACAGTTGTTGTAATAGACGGTAGCATAGTCACAATGCATCGTGGCGCGGTTGCTTCCTCTAAGGCCGAACATCCACGTTGGATACATCCTGGCAGTCGGGGGGCTGTCATTGGATATGCGGCAGTTATTAAAGGTCGCTACGCTGTTGGCGCACACATCCACAGCGCATCTTGTCACGCCGTTCAGCTTAATGGTGGAGTCATTGATCGTGACCTTTGAATTGCCTGCGCAGATGATCCCAGCGCCTAAGCCGATGAAGTCGTTGGCTCCCTCGCCTTCAAAGTCGATCTTGACTTTATCGATAGTGTAATCGCTTTTGCCGGTAACAATGATGCCGTTGAAGGAATCATCACATCCGGAGATGGACACGCCGACAATTGCCTTGTCAGTAACCTTGCCGCCTTGAACAATGGCCGGAACGGATCTTTCGGGAACGTATTTGCCGTCCTCCATGTAAATGGCGGCACGGAATTCCTTAGCCTTCATCATTCGTCCCAGGCCTGAGGGCGGCATAAAGAAGCTGTCGGCGACGGTTATGAAGATATCGCCCTTATAGGTCCCGGGTTTCATCGCAGTTCCTATGCCATCCACTGTCATTGTCAGGCTCTTTCCCGCGGGCGCTGCCAGGGTAGTTCCTTCATCGATGGTCAGAGATCTGAGTGCTGTGCTTTTTTCAATGACCCGCACGTTTTTACTGATAGCCTGGCCTGTTGTCTTTTGATTGCCCTCCGCCTCTGCCGGACTCGAAGGGGCATTCTCACTTCCCTTTGCCCATTCCGCCCCTATTATGGATGTAGCAAGGACAGCGCCTGCACTGCCGCGGATAAAATCTCTCCGTGTTACGCCGCTTTTTTTATTCTCTCTCATAATCCCTCCTTATCATTTTTATTAGATGATGTTTTCCGCTGCGAACCTGCCTGCCATCCAGCCATGAGTAATAGAAAAATATTGCAACGTTTACAGGCGCGGATTGCTTGCCTTGCGCTGCTGCTCCCTTGCGTACAGGGCCGGCAGAAATCCCGCCAGGTTAGTCATCTCTTCCATGCTGTGTTCCATCAGCCCGACACAGTCTTTTGCCTTGGTGTTGATCGCATTAAAACGCAGACGCATCTCGCAGCCGTAATAGGTGTCCCTGACAACCTGTAAAAGGGAGGCAAAAAGTTTCTTATCCTTCAGCCAGATACTGACACAGGCCACGGAGGAAATAGTCTTATCGGGATACGACCTCATGCCCAGAATTTCCGCCGGATCATAGAAAGAGATCCACATGGGAATAAATTCTCCCCCGATATATTCCCCGCTGATATGGGTGGCGTTTATGAAGGTGCCCGGCTTTTTGCTTTCATCCCACTCAAGAGTAGTATGATCCTGGTGCCAGAATTGATATTCCTTTGTTCCCTTCAGATAGTCCGCCATCCACCAGTCCAGGATCTTTCCGTTGCAGTTGTCAAACCTGGCGCGGACGCACACAAGCGCATCCCCGTTTTCCAGTTGTTCATAACCTATCTCTCTCGGCCCGTACCCTGGCGAAAGCATTTCATCGATCACCCGTTGGGGCATCTTAAACTTTTCCGAAACATGCATTTTTTTAATCTCCTCTGTTTTATCTTTGTCCGCTGCCATTGCAGCAGCTGTTTGAAAATCCGGGCCAACGATCTGTGCAAGTTTGTTAAAAGCCAGCGCCGACACAGAACTTGCCCCCGCGGCAACCAGGAACTGCCGTCTTCCAAACAATCGAATCGGATTCATAACATCCTCCTTTTCTTCAAGTTATTGGATTATGACAAATAACTCAAAATTACATTTTTAAAAGTGAGAAAACGGTTATCGTTGTGACATGTGGAGACTCACAGATAGCTCTCAGATTTGCGAAAAATGTAAAAAAATGGAATTATTATAAGAAAAAATGGGTGCATGATTATTGTGATGCATTATGGGGCGAAAGCAATGACATGAGGAAATTTCTCCGGGATACCCCCGGCAAGCCCCGTTAT
>JBFYXR010000163.1:0-7096 GCA_041310455.1 Desulfobacteraceae bacterium
CTATCCTCCCCCTAAGAGGAGGAGGGACAAAATGCAAAATTATCAGGATAAGACTGATTTATTAAGATTAACTGTTTTTTCATGTAGGAACCGATTCGATATGCGGAAACATAAAGCATCCAATTCCCTGGATTCCCAAGATGTGACTAGAACGACAGGTCGCTCGGCGAATACGCAAAACTTGATTCGCCTGTGTGCGAGGGGTTTTAATCATCCCCGAAAGGGACACTGAAAATGAGAAATGAAAATTTGGGAAAGTTTTGCACAGATAAGGTGATAGATCAATATTTTTCTCCAGTTCAGTTGGAGAAAGTAAGTAATCCCTTCCATATAAGTTTTTGATTTTGAAGGAAAGATCGAATTAATTGAGACAAGATCGGTTTCTTAATGACCGGTTGATTATGCGTACATCAGTCGATGGCCTTTCGGTTCCGGCACGGGATCGCCAAATTCAGAAGCAGTGTCAATCCAGAGATGAATCGCCTCCTGGATATTGCTCAGGGCTTCATTATAAGTATTTCCATGTGCAGAGCATCCCGGTAATTCAGGGGCATCCGCAATGTACAGATTGTCCAGCTTATCCCAGTAAATAATAATTTCATACTTATGCATTAGAGTTTACCTCCTAGATTATATTCCATAATTACTCTTCTTACCTGACGAATCTGATATGCTTTCGCTTTGTTTCCATCTCGCTGTAAATTGATTTTGTCAAGAACCCCTTGGGAGAACAGCTCTATGCTTATAATTCACTGAACGGCAAGGCCATCACATTTGTCCCCATGGGGAAACGGACATTGCCCGGGTGTATTATATAACCGGGTAAAGCGCCTTTCCCGAAGTCCTCCTGAAAGGATTTTATAGACCCTGCCATGGCCGGGCGCGGTGTTGCTGAAAGCTTTACCTCTATCGGCACAAGCTTGCCTGAAACCTCAACAACGATATCCACTTCAGAACCGGTGGACGTCCGCCAGAAATAGACTTGCGGGTCAATACCTCTATGAGTAAGAGTCTTAACTATCTCAATCAGCACTGCCGTCTCCATTATTGCTCCGCCCATTGGGCCTGATGCAGCATGCGCCGGGTCTTTTAATCCCGTCAGATAACACAGCGTACCAATATCCGTGAAATAGACCTTGGGCGTCTTCACCAGTCTCTTGCCGATATTTGCAAAATATGGCCTGAGAACAATTATCTGGTAACTTGCTTCAAGGACTGAAAGCCAGGCCTTTGCCGTGTTCAATGCTACCCCCAGGTCCCTGGCCAGATCAGCCAAATTTAAAAGCTGGGCACTGCGGCTGGCAAGCCCCCTGAGGAAGGCTTGAAACTGTGTCAAATCACCGACCTGTCGTATGGTACGCACATCCCTCTCAAGGTATGTCTGCACATAACCTGAATGCCATAGATTGATATCTCTTTCAGGATTTGCAACAAGCTCCGGGTAATTGCCGCGCAGGAAATCATTCCAGACTGCATGCATGGGGTTTTTCCTTTTAGTTATTTGACTCTCTGCGGTTTCCCACGGCAAGGGCAGGTCCGGACGTCCCTCAGCTTCCCGTCGGGACATGGGCAGCAAACGAAGAATGGCTGTTCGTCCCGCCAGAGTCTCGGTGATCTTCTCCATGAGCAGAAGGTTCTGTGACCCGGTCAGAAGGTATTGTCCGGTGCGGTCCCTATGAGTGTCGATTCGTTCTTTAATATAAGGCAGGAGGTCAGGGACATATTGAACCTCATCAAATATAATTGGAGGCGGATACATTTCCAGAAATCCACGAGGGTCTTCCTTGGCTGCCGCCCTGATGTCCGGAGGATCAAAGGAAAGATACCTGTAATCTTTGTTGAAAAGGTATTTAAGAAGGGTTGTCTTGCCGGATTGGCGAGGACCTGTCAAGATGACGGCCGGAAACTCTGAGACGGCCTTTTCAATTACAGATTCTAAGGATCTCTTTATATATTTCTGTTTCATCCTAAACCTCCATTACCTGCAATTATGCATTTTAAATGCATTATTGCAAGTACAATTTTGGCAATCTGTCGGCTCTCGGGATGCACCATATAAATATATTTCAGGTGCACAATCTGGGCGTTAATCATTATTGGATTCTTATTTTTAATACTTACGGAACATACACTGATTAGGACTCCAGCCAGGCCATCGCCTTATCCAGGGATCTGAAAACACTGTTTTGTATGGGATGTTGATTTACATCGGAAAGGATTTCATACATGCGGGCTATCCCGTAACCTAGCGGCAGGGTTGTAAAAAGAGCCGTTTTTCCTCCTTCCCGTAAATGGGCATAGCTTTTTGCGACGGAAAGGATCTCACGCAGGTGATCGCCTGTTATACCCGACATATCGCTTTTTGAAAGGTCCCACAATAATTTCAGGGTGAAGTCGGATTTATAGAAATCTATAATGGCCTCGATAATCTCATTGGAGGTAATCTTTCCGGTAACTTCGATAATAGTCAGGTCTTTTTCCTTCACGATTTTCTTTTTGATTTGTGCCATAGTCATTTCACCTTAAATCGGCATGCATAGGCGTGTGTTTCCGTATAAGATTATACCATCTTTTTTAGTGATCCGTCAGTGAATAAAATTTAAAAAATATTCAGTACCTATTAAGCGGAAGATCACCATCATGTTGCGTGAAAGTCCCCGTCAGGATGCGTGAAAAACAATGGCGTCCATCATCTTGAATGGACGATGCTCACGTGGTATTTAAGGCTGGCTGTCTTGATATCCTTCATGGCGTTAAAGATATTTTTAAGGGAGACCGGTGGATCAGTCCTGCCACATGCCGGTCTCCCTCTTAAAACCAATACACAGACCGTTTAACGCCCTGTTTATGAGACCTGTTTCACTGCCCAGTCCAGGGCATCCTGCAGCATTTCCAGTTTCGGCGGCTGAATGAAGCCGTTGTCAGTGAGGCTCTTTGTAAGGCTTCTTGAATAATCGATATCAGCCTTTGCTTTTGCATAGGCCTCTTCCCTCGTCATTTCCACCCTTGCAACGCCGTCTTTTATGGCCTGCATGGCGACATCAGCAGCTTCTTCTGGGAACACGCTTGCCTCTTCCATGTTCGGTACAATATTTTCCGGATTAATGCCCCTCTTTTCAGCATAATTTGCCAGTGAATGGGCCGCGGCAATGGCCATGTTATCGGTAATTTTACTTGCCCTTACTAAAAGCGCTCCCTTTAAAATGCCGGGGAAGCCAATGGAATTATTTACCTGGTTTGGAAAGTCCCCGCGGCCGGTGGCGACAATATATGCGCCTTCTTCCTTTGCGGCATAGGGATATATCTCAGGTACAGGATTGGCGCATACAAACACTATGGATTTTTCTGCCATTGCCCGCACCCATTCCCTTTTGATGGTATCAGGGCCAGGCGTAGACAGGGAGATCAGGACATCTGCCCCCTTCATTGCCTCCTCCATTGTCTTGACCTTTTTTGGGTTTGTCTTTTCACATAGTTCCCATTTGCGGTAAAATCTCTTGTCTGCCTTGATATCCTTTCTATCTGTATGTAACGAACCCTTTGTGTCGAACATGACCATCTTCTTTGGATCAGCGCCATCCGCAATAATGAGACGCGCGATAGAGGTGACTGAGGCGCCTGCCCCGAAAAAAACTATTTTTACGTCAGAGGTTTTCTTTCCGGCCAGCTTGACGGCGTTGATAAAACCGGCAAGGGTAACACAGGCGGTACCCTGCGCGTCATCGTGCCATACAGGGATATCACATTCCTCGCGCAAAACATCAAGGACCCTGTAGCAGTTTGGCTGAGAGATATCCTCGAGATTTATCGCTCCGAAACTGTGCTGGCACATCTTGACGAACTGGATTATTTTTTCAGGGTCGTTTTCAACTTTTTGATTTTTAATGTCCACGCACAATGCTACTGCATCAACGCCTCCCAGATATTTCATCAGGAATGCCTTCCCTTCCATAACACCCAGACCTCCGGCCGGAGTGCAGTCGCCGTCTCCAAGAACCCTTGTAGAATCGCTCACAACTGCAACAAGGTTTCCCCTGTTGGAAAGTTCATAAGATGATACGTTATTGTCTCGAATGGTTGTTGAAATTTTTGAAACACCCGGTGTGTACCAGACGTTAAACCAGTTGAAGCCGGGGACAGGGGCCTTGGGAACTGTCTGAACCTTTCCTCCATAAAATTTATGCGCCTCTTCAGCAAGTTTTTTAAGAAACAGTGTTTTTGCCCTGGCAATCTGCTCCTGTGTGAAATTATCAGGAAAGGCCTTGTTCAGATTTTCCAAATTTAATTTTATAGTTTCCATAGTTTTATTTACCTTTTTATGATGGGATATTTATTATCTTATCTGGCGATTAAAGGTCATAAGTCACGCCCAGTTCCTTGCCCAATGACTTGAGATCATCTGCGACCTTCAGGTTCAGCGGCACACCTTCCCTGAGATACCGCTCGGATGCTTCATACTCTTTTTCGCCGTGGATGTAAATGCGCTCCTGGCCCTGGGCCTTGGGGGCATTTTTTAACCTAGCCTGCAGGTCATCCATCGCCGCCTTGAATTCATCAGCAGGCCGGAATGCATCCAGACGCCAGGCCCCGAAAAAGTGCCCCAGGTTTGCCGGAAGAGGTTTGCCGTCGGCAGCCTTGGGATAGACCATATTCGCATAGGCCGCGCCCGATAGGACCGCGCAAAAGATATCCACCCACAGCACCAGGCCATAGCCCTTGTAGCCGCTGAATGCCTCGCCTTCACCGCCCAAGGGCAGCAGCCCGCCGCCCGCGCGTTTTTTAAAATTTTCCAGCACGCGGTGCGCATCTTCAGTGCTCACTCCGGACTCATCAGTCGCCCAGCCCAGAGGCATCGCCTTATTCAGCCTCTCATATACCTCCAGCTTACCGCGCGGCACGGTGCTGGTGGCCATGTCCATCACAAAGGGACGCTCCTTCCCGGCCGGGGCCGCCACGGCAATCGGGTTGGTGCCCATCATGGCATTGCGTCCGAAGGTCGGCACGACCAGGACATCGGCGTTGGTCATTGAAATGCCGATGCAGTCATGCTCCAGCGCCATCATGGCATAATAACCAGCAATCCCGTAGTGGTTCGAATTGCGCACAGTCACGAACCCTGAGCCTACTGCCTTAGCCTTTTCAATTGCTTTTTTCATCGCAGCATCGGCAACCGGCTGGCCAAGCCCGGCACCTGCGTCAATAGTGGCCGTGGATGGCGTCTCGACCACTGTTCTTATCTGTGGATGAGCCAGCATAATACCGCTCTTAAGCCCGTCAACATATCTACGGAGGCGGGCCACCCCGTGACTGGGGATGCCGCGCAAATCGGCTGCTACCAGAACATCCGCCGTGACAGTTGCGTCTTTTTCGGGTACATCCAGCTTCTGGAATATTTTAACGCAGAAATTCTTGAGGGCCTCAGCCTTAACGCTCGGTTGTCCGCCTGTCATTGATATCCTCCATTAGGAAAAAAGATATTGGTCTTTGAGAATCATAGAGGGGCGAAAAGAAGATGAATTATTGGTCCTTATTATGATTCAACAAAAGGCAAGGGCGACCGGCTGGTCGCCCCTACATAAAATTGCTTTGTTACGGCCTGACCATATCGGGAGTAATTTAAACCTTTATCCCCGCCAGCTTTTTGGCCAGCTTTTTCTTTGCCTCAATATTGGCGTTATTCAGGATAGTCATGCGGTGGGTTTCGGGTGACCCTGCCCCATGGATATTGGAGACGATATCGCGGCTCTCGAACGCCAGCTTTTCGACAAGCCGGAATATACGCACGCGATCCATGGTGTCGACACCTTCCACACCCTTGAGATATTTTAGCAGCATCGGGCCGATTTCCGGGTTGGCGAAGTCTTTATCTGACGGAAGGTCGGTGGTCATGCCGCCGGCAATCTCGACCATCATACGGATTACCTCTGCCAATTCTTTTCCCTCGTAAAGTTTGGAGGTGTTGGAAAGCACCGGATCGACAGTAAAAATACCGGAAGGAGTCTCTGTTGATTCGACTGAAGCCGCAATTGAACAACCATATATAGCTTCTGTAACCTTAAGCATCTCAGCGTATTTGTTCTTGATATGGGATACATTGGCTGTGCCGCTGTATTCAGCTGCGGTAGCTGCCGCGCCTATCAGAACATCGCCCACGCCGCACTTACAGCCGCCATGCGAATGGCGGTGATAGTTGCCGAAGTTACGCACCATACGGCCGGCATATTCAACTTCGCCGCATAGGAACACCTTGTCCCATGGCACAAACACATCATCAAAGATAACCATGGGCGAGGCTTTGCTGAACTTTGCATTGCCCAGGTCGCAGTCCTGCAGAGGCTGGGCCTCCAGGGTGCCCCTTCCGTAAACATGGATAAGGCCCTTGGCGTCGTTGGGGACCGCGAAGCAGACCGCGTAGTCCGTGTCGTCCACATGCTTATCCTTGTTCACGATCATCTCCCTTGTCGGCACAACAAGGGCCCAGTGGGCGCACATGGAACCGGTCTGGTGTATTTTTGCCCCGCGAACAACGATACCTTCTTTATTTCTATCCACTATGTGCAGGTACATGTCCGGATCTTTCTGCTCGGAGGGTCTGAGCATCCTGTCGCCTTTGACGTCTGTTACCCCGCTGAAGAGGACAAAATCGTTCTTCTGTATCATTTTGATAAATTCTAGAAGACGGGGCCAGTATTCTGTCTTATTCTTTTTATCGCAGTTATAGGTTTCTATACCTACCGCATTTATAGCATCCATGCCTGTACAGCGCATGTAGCATCCTCCGATATTCTGGGAAAGGAATTTCAGCATCCTTACCTTGGCAATCAGATCGTCAGGGCCTTTGTAAAATTTAACAAATCGGCTGACCTCCTCGCCGGTAAGATCAGACTTGGCCACCAGGAGTTTCCTGCCTTCAGGATCATTTTCCATCTTATACGTTTCGGCCACCGCAGCCGCCATGTGCTTGATCAGCGGATGCTCAGTCGGGTTGTCCACCTTCTCCCCAAGTATATATGCAGTGGGGTGTAAATCCTTAAGTGATTCATAGTACTGTTCAGGTGTTTTTATAGCCATCTTTGAATGATTCCTCCCTTTTTAT
>JBFYXR010000164.1:0-4761 GCA_041310455.1 Desulfobacteraceae bacterium
TACAGTGATCCATGGTGGATGCGGCGTTTTGAATCCACCATCCTGATCGGGCTTGGGTGCAATGCCCCCTGTCCCACATGTTTCTGCAGTTCCGTAGGCGGCGGGCCTTTTGATGAGGGGCGCCTGGATGTCCTCCTCTATGACCTCGGCGATAAATATGCTGCAAGGGGGCTGACAGAGAGAGGCGGGGAGTTTATCTCAAAGCTGCAGGGCGGCAATCCCGCTGATGGAAAGGTCATGAAAGAGGCCAGCGCCCTTGCTGCCGCGGCCAATGAAAAGATAACATCAAGGCTTCCTTCCGACAAGCTCGGACAAAAATCGGTTACCGCGCTTTTCAACGCGCCCTTCTGGGAGGAGGCGGCCTTTTCCTGCATCAACTGCGGGACATGCACCTTCCTGTGTCCCACATGCTGGTGCTTTGACATCCAGGACGAGGTCTGCGGAAAACAGGTTGACAGGATAAGGAACTGGGACACATGCATGTCCTCTCTTTTTACCCTTGAGGGCTCAGGGCATAATCCAAGGGAAAAGAAATTTCAGCGCGTGCGCCAGAGATTCATGCACAAGCTCAAATATTACCCGGACAAATTCAAGAACGGAGTGCAGTGTTCAGGCTGCGGAAGGTGCGTCCGTTACTGTCCTGTGAACATCGACATCAGGCAGGTGGCGGGGTTGATGAACGAGTGTGAAGAAAAGTAATGAGCATAATAATTGATTGTTGTCAGGGGGTATCCAATTGAGAAATCCGTATCTGCCCTATCCCGTTCGGATAGATGAGATAATAACAGAGACAGAGGATAAAAACCTCAAGACCTTCAAGTTTGTCTTCATGAACCCGGAAGATGAGAAAGGCTTTTCCTACACGCCCGGTCAGTTTGCAGAGCTTTCCATTGCGGGAAAAGGCGAGATACCCATAGGAATAGCCTCATCGCCCACTGAAAAGGGTTTTGTAAAATTCACCGTTAACAAGGTTGGCGCGGTAACCGGCCACCTGCATTATATGAGCGCAGGCGATACCATGGGCATCCGGGGGCCGTTGGGCAACTGGTACCCGTGGGAAGAGATGGAAGGGAAAAACGTGGTGATCATCGGCGGCGGCTTTGCCTTTACCACTCTAAGATCCAGCATCATCTATATGCTCCACCCTGATAACCGGCCGAGGTTCAGGGACATCACGGTTGTTTACGGCGCAAGGACCCCCGGCATGCTCCTTTACAAGGATGAACTGGCCGCATGGGAAAAACGCGATGATATAAAGATGCACATCACCGTGGACGGCACGTCCGATCCCGAGTGGAAATATAATATCGGCTTTGTCCCTGCCGTAACCGAGAAGAAGATTACAAGCGCGGAAAACGCCATAGCCATTGTCTGCGGGCCTCCGGTAATGATCAGGTTTACACAGCCCGTGCTTGAAAAGCTGGGTTTCCCTCCTGAAAGGATAATCCTCTCCCTTGAGATGCGCATGAAATGCGGGATCGGCAAATGCGGGAGATGCAATATAGGCGAAAAGTATGTCTGCAAGGATGGGCCGGTCTTCTCCCTGGCGCAGCTGAAGCAGCTCCCGCCGGAATATTGAATCTCAACTAATAAAAAATTCACAATTCGTATAGATCACCAAAAATTATTTGGTGTCCCTAATAAATACTTCTGAATTTTATTCTCATATTTTATTAACTCATGAACCTGAGATTGAATTATTTTTTCTTTCAGCGTTCATGCCAAATCTGAATCGGTAGGATATTTTTAAATAGGATTTTAAATAGGATGGAGTGATATCATGCCAGTAAGAGTTGAATACACAAAAGATGAAATGGGGGTTGTACTTTACCATGAAGGTGTTGTTACAGGAGAAGAATTGTACATCTCAATTTCCAGTGTATTTCAGGACAGCAGATATCCAAGGATGAAATATTGGATAGGGGATAGAAGCGACTGCACCCAGTTTCTTCCGGACTACGAATGGCAGAAAAAAATAGTGGGGCTAAACAGCAAAGAGTCCTCACGAAACCCCGGAATGCTTTTGGCCCTTGTATCCCCGAAAGATCTTACATTCGGGATGTCCAGGATGTTCCAGACCATCTCGGAGGGCGATCTGTTTAAGACAGAGGTCTTCAGGGACAGTGACAGCGCGGAGAAATGTATTAAAGAGGAATTAAGTGCCGCAAAATAAAACTTATTTTTAGACATTTCACGATCGATTTTATCCACATCTAAAAAGAATCTGTTTGGTTTCGGATGCCTTTTACAGGACCTCAAATCTGTCTGTAATGGCCTTCATGAAAATCTGCTATTAGAGAATATGTTTTCGCCCATTTTTGGCATGCCCATTGCATAATCAGAATATTGTAATAATTGTAATTAATCGGCATTTCAACAATCTCCTCGCCGGCAGGCAATAAAATTAAAAAGGTTTATATATGGGACTTAGCGTTAAGGTATTGATTATAATCTGTGGGATATTCCTGCTGATGTTAGCCTTTTTGCACATCGTTACCACCACTGTAATTATGGGCAGCTTTCTACAACTCGAAGAACAAAATATAACGACAAATCTTAACAGAGTCTTAAATACCCTGGAACAGGATCTGGCAGGGCTGCATTCAACAGGAGGTGACTGGGCAGCCTGGAATGAGACAAGGGATTTCGCCATTAACCATAATAAGGATTATATCGAGAATAACCTGAATGTCAGCACACTCGAAAATATCAAGATGAATTTCATGTTGTTTTTCAGCAACTCCGGAGAACCCCTTTACTCAGTCGGGATAAAGTTTGGCGATGAAGGAGAGGAAACGCCGGTTTCAGAGGAGCTTATAACAAAAATCCGTAATGAAAAATCATTACTTGTCCATAAGGACGCAAAGGATGCAAAGACAGGCTTTATCTTTCTTTCTGAAGAAACTGCTATTATTACAGCGTGGCCGATCTCAAATAGTGAGATGGATGGACCCATATCAGGCACGCTGATCATGGGCCGATATTTTGATGATGAAGAATTAAATTCCATTGAAGAACGAACACAGTTGAATGTGGCATTCCAAAGGATTGATAAGAATCAGGCGCCGGATGACTTTAATGGGGCCAGGTCTTATCTGTCCAAAGGGAATAAGGTCGCTATTAACCGTGATCTTGCCGACACGATTTCAGGTTACAGTTTTTTTAAGGATATTTGCGGGAATGACTTTTTGATTCTCAGGGTGAGCAGGCCCAGGGACATATTTAAGCAGGGTCAGAACACAACAAACTTTTTCAGGTGGATGCAGTTTATGGCAAGCATAATATTCCTGGCAGTTCTCCTCCTGACATTACGATATTTTGTGCTTAATCCGATATTAAGGTTAAAGGAACATGTTTTATCGGTAGGTAAAAGTGGAGACCTTTCACCCCGGCTGGCTTTAAAGAGCAGGGATGAAATCGGCGCCCTTGCCGGGGAGTTTGACAGGATGCTTGAACAGCTTTCAGACACCCGGAATCGTCTGATGGAGCAGTCCTATTATTCAGGGATCGGCGAGATGGCATCCGGTATACTGCATAATTTAAGAAACATCCTGACACCCATGGTTGGCCAGATGGGAAATATAAGGGGTAAGCTTAAGGAAGCACCCATGGATAACATAGAAAAGGCTGCAGCAGAGCTTAACTTAGACAGCCTTGAAGAGGGGCGGGAGAAGTCATTAAAAAAATACCTTTCACTGGCTGTATCCAGGCTTTCAGCAATCCATCAGGATATAGATAAAAGTCTCATGGTGGTTTCCGGGCAGGTAGCCCATATGGAAGATGTGCTCTCCCAGCAGGATAAATTCGCATATTTTAAGAAGGCAATGGAGGCCCTAAACATCAACATGATTATTGAGGATGCTATAAAACTGATGCCGCAGAAATTGATAAATGCGGTGGATATCACTAGAGATCCAGGGCTTGCCCAATTGCCGCCGGTCTCCTCCGAAAGGATCGTACTGATTCAGGTCATAACCAATGTCCTGAACAATGCATCAGAATCCATATTGAGAAAAGGGGTTGAAAAAGGTAATATATGGATCAGGGGAATTTCAGAGAGTGACGGAGAGGTTCAAAAGGTCCATGTTGTGATCAGGGATGACGGCGAAGGCATTGACATAGAGGACCGGAAGAAGATATTCAGACGCGGGTACTCGACCAAGACCCCGAAATCCTCAGGTATAGGCCTTCACTGGTGCAGCAATGTCCTGTCCGCAATTAAGGCGGATCTTTTTGTCGAAAGCGAGGGCCCCGGACTCGGAAGCAGTTTCCATATCAGGTTGCCCGCGATTAATGACCGGTCTTTTAATAAACCGTGAACCATCGCCCTTAATTTTTAAAGGATTTAATTAATGCAGAAAAACAAATCCGAATATTTCAGGGTCCTTGCGGTTGATGATGAAGAACCGATCCTGGCATTATACAGGGATGTCCTATGTAAAAAGTCAGACAACGATGGGGTCTTGTCCAATATGAAAGACCTGGAGGCGGAGCTCTTCGGAAAGAACAAAATGAAGACGATGCCGGAGTATTCCTTTGGCCTTACGACATGCCATCAGGGGGATGAGGCGATTGCCTCTGTTAAACAGGCTGTTGAAGAGGACAATCCCTTTGCCCTTGTATTGCTTGATATAAGGATGCCTCCCGGTCCCGACGGTGTGCAGACGGCAGAGGCAATAAGGGCGATTGATCCCTTGATTGAGATATTGCTTGTGACAGGCTATTCCGACATCGATCCCATGGAGATTGCTGAGCGGATAT
>JBFYXR010000166.1:0-8362 GCA_041310455.1 Desulfobacteraceae bacterium
TCCAGAGTTTGCAGTTGAGAAAAAACCACTGGATGCCCGCCTTCGCGGGCATGACGAGATATTAATCTTTTTCCTTGAAGACTTCATATAATGGTTTAAAATTGTTTTGGACAGTAATGGTCATAAAACTAAAAATATTTATCACGAAAGCACCCCGGTGAAATAGGTTTCACATTTCACAGGGCAGGCGAAATTGGGAAAGCACGAAAGAAAACGTTTATTAAAATGGAAATTTATCGTGTCTTCGTTCCTCCATGTTTTCTTGATGAAAGCAAAAAATCAATCATATGCAATCAATCGATCAAAATAAAGATATCCTGGAACTTGCCATCCAATGGGCTGATGAGGGGCGGAAGGTGGCAATCGCAACGGTAGTCTCCACCTGGGGCGCCGCGTCCCGGCAGACAGGGAGCCAGATCATTGTTGACAGCAATGGTGTGTTTGAGGGTTCCGTCTCGGGCGGATGCGTTGAACCGGCGGTAATCACCGAGGCCTTTGAGGTGATTCAAAGCGGAAAATCCCGCCTGCTCTCCTTTGGCGTAAGCAATGAGCAGGCATGGGATGTCGGTCTGATATGCGGCGGGAGGATAGACATATACATCCAGAGCCTTGATGCCGTCCGGGGAATGTTTGAAAGGTTGATCGAGTTAAAAAAGGCGCAGGTCCCCGCGTGCATAATCACGGAGCTTGGAACCGGCGGAGCGTTCAGCCTTGATCTTGGCGATCCTGAATGGGAGGAAAAGGTTTCACCGGAATTGAAGGGCGCTGTGTTTGAAACGATAAAAAAGAGCGCCTGCGCCGCTTATGAAATCGGGGATAAGAGATATTATATACACGGGGTTTATCCAAGCACCAGGCTCATTATCATTGGCGCCGTGGATATCGCGCGCGTGCTGGCACAGATGGCAGCCCTTTCTAATTGCAGCGTAATGATCATAGACCCCAGAAGTGCATTTGCCACAAAGGAGCGTTTCCCTGACATGGAGCTCATTGTGGAGTGGCCGGATGAGGTCCTTGCGGGTATGAACCTGCATCAACGTACTGCGATTGTATCGCTCACGCATGACCCCAAGATAGATGACGTTGCCCTGAAAGAGGCCCTGAGGTCAAAGGCTTTCTATATAGGAGCACTGGGCAGCAGGAAGACACATGCACACAGGCTGGAGCGTCTGAGGATGGAGGGGTTCAGTGAAGAGGACCTGGCCCGCATCCATGGCCCTGTGGGTCTTGATATCGGGGCAAAGACCCACGCGGAGATTGCCGTTGCCATACTGGCCGAGATAATCGAAAGGCACAGGAAAGGATAGGGGGAAGAAATCGGATGACATTTGATTCGGATTCAGCGGCAGATGAATTCAGCATATTCAGAACCTGCGGAAAGGAAAGTGCGCTGCATTATCTGGATAATGCGGCCATGGCCCAGATCCCTGACCGTGTTATAAAGGCGATGGTTGAGCACGATACCATGCGCCGTTCAAATGTTAAGAGGGGGGTCCACAGGCTGGCAGAGGCGGCAACAGAGGCATTTGAAGGAGCGCGCGCAAGGGTTGCCGGCTATCTGGGTGTAAAAGACCCTGATGAGGTCATATTCACGGTAGGGACGACAGCGGGCATAAATATTCTCGCCCACAGCCTGGGTCTCATGTTTGAGCGCAATGACGAAGTCCTTCTCTCTCACATTGAACATCATAGCAATATTATACCATGGCAGGTCATACAGCAGCGGCAGGGGATCCGGGTCCGGTATCTGCCTATGACCCCCGACGGCAGGATAAATCTTGAACGGGCTGAAGACCTGATCAAGTCAAAGACAAAAATAGTGGCGGTGACCCATGGCTCGAATGTGACGGGCGCCGTCACGGATGCAAGGGCCCTTGCAAGGATCGCCCACGCAAAGGGCGCTTTTCTGATGCTGGACGGCGCTCAGACCGCTCCGGGCGGGCCCCTTGACCTCCCGGGACTCGAGGCTGATTTTTATCTCTTTTCCGGGCATAAGGCCTATGGGCCGACTGGCACAGGCGTCCTGTGGGGAAGGAAGGATATACTTAAGAAGATCCCCCCTGCGCTGGGCGGCGGGGAGATGATACAGCATGTGGGGCTTGAAAAAAGCACATATCTTGACCCTCCCCATCGTTTTGAGGCAGGCACACCTGCGGTAACACAGGCCATAGGCATGGCCGCGGCGCTGGAGTGGTTAAGCGGGCAGGACCTGGCAGGGATGCACAGACATATTAAAAGGCTGACGCTCAGGATCATGGAAGGGCTTGCGGGCTTGAAGGGCAGTATTAAGATCCTTGGCCCTGAACCGGGAAAAGAGCGGCTGCCCCTGGTTTCCTTTTCCGTTGAAGGCATTCACCCCCATGATATCTGCCAGGTGTTAAATGACCGTCACGGCGTTGCCCTCAGGGGAGGTTTTCACTGCGCCCAGCCGCTGCATGATCTTTTAAAGCTTGACGGCACAACGAGGGCAAGCCTTGCCATGTATAACAATGACAAGGATGTGGATGCGTTTCTGAATGGGATGGAAGAGTGTCTGAAGATATTGAGATGACCTATGAAAGAAGAGATATACCAAAGTCAGATTATTGAATGGTCAAAAAAGACAGACCATGTCGCAGGGCTTAAAAATGCCAACTGCAAGGCAACCGCATCAAATCCGCTCTGCGGCGACAGGATCTCCGTGGAGCTGGAACTGGCCGGTGATGTGATAAAATCAATGGCTTGTCAGGTCAGGGGATGCCTGTTATGCAAGGCATCAGGCTCTATCCTTGCCGAACGTGTGAGCGGTCTGGGAATTGATGAAGTGAAAGGCATTTGCTCAAGGCTGGAAGGCGCATTGAAGGCGTCGGATGATGATCCGGAATCCTTTCCTGAAGGATATAGCATGTTCTTTCCTGTGCGCCTTCATAAAAGCAGGCATTCCTGTGTGCTTCTGCCTTTTCAGGCTGTTATTACGGCTGTTTCAGAGTACAGGGATTCAAGTGATAAAAAATCCAAGCGGCAGTCCTGATCTCTATCTGAAATTTGAAATCTGAAATATCAAATAATCTTGCGCCCTCCGGCGTAAATATATCGGGAGACAATATGGAAGAAACGATGTACAAAAGCGTCCCTGTTGAAGATGCCGTCGGCATGGTCCTGGGGCACGACATTACACAGATCATACCGGGCAAGTTTAAAGGGCCTGCATTCAAAAAAGGGCATGTCCTGAAATCTGAGGATATCCCCAGGCTTCTGGATATGGGGAAAAGACATATATATGCCATTGACTTGAAAGATGGCTTTGTTCATGAGAACGAAGCGGCGGAACGTATCGGAAGCGCTGCGGCAGGGGCCGGTATCAGGCTTACGAGCCCTTCAGAGGGCCGTGTGAATCTTCTCGCCGACGTCCATGGACTTTTAAAGATCAATGTCAGGGCGCTGCATCAGATAAACATGATTGAAGAGATAGCGCTGGCTACCCTTCACAGCGATCAGCAGGTAGCTGAAGGGACACAGGTTGCCGGCGCCAGGATAATCCCTCTGGCATCGGCAAAGGAAAAGATCGAGAAGATAGAGGATATATGCAGAGACAATTCCCCTGTGATTACAGTGCTGCCTTTCCGATCCATGAAGGTGGGCGTTATTACTACAGGCAGCGAGGTTTATAGCGGCCGTATTACAGACAAATTCGGCCCTGTGCTGAGGGAAAAATTCGGAGAGCTAGGATGTCCGGTCATAAAACAGGTCTTTGTATCCGATGAGATCGACATGACAGTTGATGCCATAACCGGCCTGATAAAGGAAGGCGCGGAACTTATTGCCCTTACCGGGGGGATGTCGGTTGACCCCGACGATCAGACACCGGCAAGCATAAGGGCGTCAGGGGGCAGGGTAGTCCTGTACGGCGCCCCGGTTTTTCCGGGCGCAATGTTCATGCTGGCCCATATAGGTGAAGTGACCCTCGTAGGCCTGCCGGGCTGCGTCATGTACCATCGCGCAAGCATATTTGATCTTATTGTGCCAAGGATTGTGGCGGGAGAAAAGATCACCCGCGATGATGTCGTAGCCCTTGGCCACGGCGGATACTGTTCGGGATGCGGAGATTGCCGATACCCAGTCTGCGGTTTTGGAAAGGGGTGATGAGCGGGTTTGTTTCCAGGCGTTTAACCCTGCACCGTAGGCATTGATCTATTTTAACAGCGGAAATTTTATCTTCATGATAAGGACGTTCCCCTCTTCCCTGCTAAGCTCTATCTTTCCTCCATGTCTCTGGATTATAATCTTTGATAAGGGCAGATCCAGAAGGCTTTTGTCCATGTTATGTTCGACATGGGGGAAGAAGAATTTATCCATATCGCTCGCCGTGATCCTGTCCACCCTGTGTGCAATCGTTACAAGTATCTGGTCATCAAGCCAGAATGTGGAGATAAAGATATTTTCACCATCCGGGGTCGATACAGCTGCGTGTTTAAGTATGTTGCCAAGTGATTGCCTCAGTCTGTCACGGTCCGCCATGATTTTCGGCATGTCCGTTTCAAAGTCATTTACAAACCTGATGTTCCTTGCACTTAGCAGCGCCTCAAGGTCTTTTAACCAGTACCGAAGGATGCCGTTTACGTCGACCTCTGAAAAGGAAAGCTCAAAGGGCTCAATGGAAGACAATAATATCTTTACAAAGTTTTCGAGCTTCGCGATCTCTTCAACTATTATCTCAGCCATTTTTCTGCTGCTTTCATCATTTCTCAGGGAATCCCTTAGCCTGTGGGCGAATCCTCCTGCAGCGCTTAAAGGGTTTCTTATTTCATGGGCCATCCTTGCGGAGATTTCTCCTATTGTCCTGATGCCTTCAGTCTGTATGGCCTTTTCCTGCAGCCTCTTTAACTCAGTGATATCAAGCATGATGCCGTCTATCCATTTAATGTGACCCCTTGCGTCTTTAGCGGGGATGGCATGGGTGATAAAGGTCAGCATCCTTCCGTCCTTGGCCATAACCCTGCTTTCGATGCGGCATTGCTTTTTTTCAAGAAAACAGCTTTTGTTTATTGTATCAAAGGCCTTCTGATCGATCCCTGCCATCTTGTCTCTCCAGAACCGCCTGTCACCCATTGCCTCTTCAATAGTGTAGCCGGTATTCTCAGTCAGGTAGGAATTGACAAATTCCGTTGTGCCGTCCCTGGCCACCCTGTAGACAATAAGAGGGGCGTTTTCCACAAGGGTCCTGTACTTCTCCTCTGATGCCAGAAGTTCCGCGGTCCTTTTCTCAACGCTGCTTTCCAGAGTCCTTGCATATTCTTCGATCTTCAGCTGTTTGATTTTCAGCGAATCAAGCATGGAATTAAGGGCGTCTGTAAGGGAACCGATTTCATCCCGGGGCCTGGGCTCAAGCCGGATTTCCCTTCTGCCTCCGGCAATATCCTGTGCCTCCCTGGCAAGCTCCCTGATAGGCCTTGTGAGAAAGGAGACTATAAGATATGCAATAAGGAAAGAGACGGCTATGCCGAGGACGGCAATGGTTATCAGTATCTTTACGGTTTGAACGGACCTGTCAAGCATCTCGGAGCGGTCCATGTCCAGCTCTATCAGGGCGACTGTATTCCCTGCACAGTCTTTAAGGGGGCCCGTGACTATAGATCTGCCTGGAAAGCGATCCGGACCGATGATTGTTTTAGGATAGTCATCGATCTTTCCGTCAGGATAAATCTCATCGAACAATCCTGCGGGCCTATATCCTGAATAGGATATCAGCCGGTAATCGCCGGGGCCTTTAAGGTCATACAGGGCTGTGTTGATCCTCCCCGCAGCATAATAACCTTCAATAAACAGCTTATCGATAGAGATGCATATCTCCAGGCTGCCTGCTATGCTGTTATTAAAATACACAGGTGTTGTGCCGGTAATGCACAGGCCTGCATCATCCTTTTCAAGGCATGCTGAGGCTGAGCCTCTGGAAATGGCATCGGACGCAGCCTTCTTGTGTGAAAGATTTCCGGAAAGCTGAGGGTTGTGAAGGTTCAAAAACGAATTTTCAGGGGAGATATAAAAATTCAGCTGTGAGACGCCGAACTCCTGCTTTAATTTTGTAAAGGCCGGATTCACCATCAGACGTAATGACCGGCTGTCCCCGATGGAGAGCAGCCTGCCGATCTCTGGATTTTCGGCAATGGATACTGCAATGGACAGGGACTGTTCCGCCTTCTGGCTTATCCTGTCCTGGATGTCCCTGAAATGCCCTATCATCAGGTTTTTTTCTTCCATCAGGATGAGATTCTGCTGGGATCTAAGATTAAAAAGCGTGATAACGGCAGTTCCGACGAGGGCAAAGAATAGAAAAGGGATAAGCATCTTCCATCTGATGCTGGTGTTTTTTATGCTGTCGAATATTTTCTGCAAAACGCCCATGGCAATAATTATATAAAAATTCTTGTCATTATGGAATATTAAATATAGGAATAAAAAATAAGGCGCAGGGCGCAGGGCGCAAGGCGCAGGGTGAATGAGTAAAAAATAAGGCATAGGGCGCAGGGCGAAGGGAGTGAGGCGTTAGGCGTAAGTCGTAAGGGGACAAAACAGAGACTGACTCTACGATTTGCGCCTAACGCCTTACCGCTCACGTTTTATCCCTTGAGCCCTGCGCTCTGAGCCCTGTGCCACTTAATAACATATACCCGGACTTAAACGGACATTAACTCTCTAACAACAGGAATAAATCTATAATTCGGGCGCCCATGTACCTTTATCAGAAATCGAATATTTATTTTGCCCAGGTCGCTGATGATATCAAGGATATAGCGGAGAAGGAGATAATCTACCTTGGCGGGCAGGACACCAGGCCTGTCTACAGGGGAATTTCATTCAAGGCGGATTTGAAGACACTTTATAATTTAAACTATTATTCGCGCCTTGCCAGCCGTTTTCTTGCCCCCCTGGCCCGGTTTGCCTGTCATTCTGAACGTTATCTTTATAAAACGGCATCACAGGTCAGGTGGGAGGACTTCCTAACACCTTCCATGACATTTGCCGTCTTTTCATCCGTGGCCAACAGTTCCATAAAACATTCAAAATATGCGGCCCTGTGTTTGAAGGACGCGGTTGTCGATTACTTCAGGGATAATTTCGGAGGACGTCCTTCAATAGACGCTGAAAAGCCTGATTTATGGCTGAATCTCCATATTGAAAACAATGAAGCCACGATCAGCCTTGACACATCGGGCGGGTCTCTTCACAGGCGCGGATATAGAAAGGATGCCGTGGTTGCACCCATGGTTGAGACCCTTGCGGCCGCGATAATACAATATTCAGGCTGGGATATGTCCACGCCATTACTGGACCCCTTTTGCGGGTCCGGGACCCTGCTTTGCGAGGCATATTTATTTGCAGGCAACAGGCCCGCAGGGATTTTGCGTGAAAAATTCGGGTTTGAAAGGATGCCTGATTTTGACAGGGAGATCTGGGGACAGGTCAAGGATGAGGCGGAAAAGAGGTTTATTCCGGTTAAAAGGGGCTTGATCTCAGGGAGTGACATTTCTCAGGAAGCAGTACGGTATTCCATTAATAACTGCTCACTTATCGACAGTGAGAAGGCTATTGAAGTCACAAAACGGGATATCTTTGATATAGAGGGGATTCAAGGCAGGATGATCATATGCAATCCTCCCTATGGGATGAGGCAGGGTAAGAACCAGGATATGGACCGGTTCTACGGCAGGCTGGGCGATTTTCTTAAAAGAAGGTGCCGAGGATCGACGGCCTTTATCTATTTCGGCGAAAGAAGTTACATAAAATCAGTCGGGCTGAAGCCATCCTGGAAGAGACCCCTCTCGAACGGCGGTCTGGATGGGCGTTTAGTAAAGTATGAGCTGTATTAGTTCACAGAAATCATTTAATAACAAGTAGTTGGCAGACCGCTGATGGCTGACCGCTGAATGCCCCGTCCAGAAATCTCTGACTTATATGCGGCCATCAATTAAATATTTGACATTGACCATTCTATAGGGTAAATTTCTCAGGATTTAAACTTTTAAAGAACCCATTCACAAATGGCTTTTTGCCCAATCATCCTGACACTTGCGGGTTTTAATTATCCGGTTATTGCTTTTGACCGCTGTTAAAATCATTACGAACTCTGACGGGCATCGGGAATCAATAGGTATTGATACAATTTGTCCTTTAAGAAAATTATACGGTTATATGCAGTTGCCGTTGAAAATATAGAAATACAGTTTGTGTTTTCAGTGATCAGACAAATCTCCTATTTTGAAAAATAGTTGTTAAATATTATTACCCCTCGGTTTCCTTGATGATCCCGGCAGATCGGGATGCCATTAAACCAAGGAAACTAAATTATCCGGCAATTATAACGGAACGGTACTCCGTAATAGTT
>JBFYXR010000168.1:0-3658 GCA_041310455.1 Desulfobacteraceae bacterium
TTATATTATGGAAAGAATCAATCTTGAAAACAGGGTTCGCAGGGGATTCGGTGTGACCTCACCTAAATCATTTTTATGGCTCGTGATCGCAATTATAGTCCTTATCGCCTTATCAAGATCATGCGCAATTGTCCCTCCAGGCCATCGCGGTGTTTCAGTTACACTTGGAAAAGTATCTCAGAATATTAAAGGCGAAGGGTTGAATTTCAAGAAACCCTTTATTGAAACAATTGTAAAGATACCCATTCAGCAGATTACAGTGGATGGAGAAACCGAGTGCTTCAGCTCAGACCTTCAGACCATCAAGGTATCATATTCGGTGCTTTACAAACTCCCGCCCGATAAAATTATTGAACTCTACCAACTATATCATGGCGATCCATATGCCTCACTTGTGGACCCGAGGATACAGGACGCGTTAAAACAGGCAACCGCAAAATATAAGGCTGAAGAGATGGTCAAGCAGAGAGAGGCTGTTAAGGTCCTGGCCAAGGAGATAGTCACGAGGGAGGTCACCGGAATGGTGACAATAGTTGATGTCCCCCTTAAAAACATAGATCTGACAGCCCAGCTTGAAAAGGCTATCGAGGACAAGCAGGTCCAGGAGCAACAGGCCTTATCAAAGACCTATGAACTCCAGAAGGCCCAGAAGGCCGCGGAAATAACGATCGTGGAGGCCAAGGCCGAGGCGGAGGCGGTAAGGATAAAAGGCGAGGCTTTAAAATATTCACCGGAGGTTATCCAGCTTGAGATAGCCAAGAAATGGAATGGAGTCTCTCCAACATCCGTGGTAGTCACCCAGGGAGGCGCGAATATCCTGTTGCCCCTGAAGTGATTTTTTTATGATTTTTAATACCCCGTCCGCTTGTGACGGGGTAAAAAATAGCCCGACCACTTACATCGACTGACAAACTAAAAATCAAATTCATCAGAAACCGGGCCTTTTTTAATCTCGTGGGAATAATTTAAAGCCCAGCGATAAAGGGGCTCATTATGGTCCTTAACTAATTCCATAACCTTGTTGAGACACTCGAAAGCCTCTGAACTATTCTCAAATCCTTCCCATAGTATATGAGCCTTAAGGTACAGGGCATCTGGAAATTCAGGGTCTTTTTCAAGGACCTGGTTTATTATGCGGAGTGCATCTTCAAACTGGCCTCTTCCTTTGCTGTATCTTGCCCTTGCCAGATCAGCTGAAAGCTGTTCCCTCGGACTTATCTTTTTTGAAGTCCAGCCTGAAAATATTGCTCCAAGGCCGGAGCCCAGCTTTTCCACAGTGTACGCATAAAGGATTGAAATGGGGACAGCACATAACAGAAAGATAAGGGCATGTTTATAGGTAAATAATGCTGCATCGGTCGCGGTAACTATTATAGAAAGCCCAACAGCACAAAGGATAAAACAGAAGACAGCCCTGATAATAAAGATCCAATTCATCGCCCGTTTCCGCTTAATGTTAAAATCATTCACACTAATTTCTCATGCTTGTAATGGGGGCGGGTAGTCTGCCGCCTCTTTGCAGGAATGCCTTTGATGAGAACCTGTTTACCTCCATGATGGGGGCCTCTCCGAGCAGCCCGCCGTAATCCACGGAGTCGCCGGGCTTCATGCCGGGAACAGGTATAACCCTTACGGCCGTGGTCTTGTTGTTGATTATGCCGATGGCAAGCTCATCGGCAATTATAGCGTTTATCGTCTCCTCCGGGGTGTCGCCGGGGATGGCGAACATGTCCAGCCCTACGGAACACACTGCGGAGAGCCCCTCAAGCTTGTCCAGGGAGAGGGAGCCCCTCTTTACCGCGTCTATCATATTTTTATCTTCGCTTACCGGGATAAAGGTGCCGCTTAGACCTCCCACATTGCCGCTTGCCATAGCCCCGCCCTTTTTAACGGCGTCCATCAGAAGGGCTACCGCGAGGGTTGATCCATGGGCGCCTATGGACTCAATTCCGAAGGCCTCTATAATGCCTGCAACGGAATCTCCCCTGGCCGTTGTAGGCGCAAGAGAGATGTCCACAATACCGAACTGGACGTCGAGATTTTTTGCAAGCTCCCTGCCGACAAGCTCTCCGCTCCGGGTTACCTTGAAGACAGTCCGCTTGATTATCTCGGAGAGCTGGGTCAGGTCGCATTCCCTGTTCTTTTCAACAACGCTCCGCACAACCCCGGGACCGCTGATACCGACATTGAGGGACATGTCCCCTTCGCCGACGCCATGGTAGGCGCCTGCCATAAAGGGATTGTCTTCGGGCGCATTTACAAAAACGACGAATTTTGCGCAGCCCACGGCGTCCTTTGTCTTTCCGGCAGTTTTCTTAAGCATGCTGCCGATCAGGTTGACAGCGTCCAAGTTCATGCCTGCAACGTTGGTGCCGACATTAAGAAACGAGCACACCCTCTCAGTCTCCGCGAATACGTCGGGAAGGGATTCTATGAGGACCCTGTCCGATTTTGTCATACCCTTCTGCACGCTGGCCCCGAATCCTCCGATAAAATCTATGCCTGCATCCCTGGCGGCCCTGTCCAGTGTCTTCGCCATCCGCACATATTTTTCAGGCTCCGCATGGATCTCCATTATCAGGCTTACGGGGGTGATGGAGATCCTTTTGTTGACGATCGGTATCCCGTATTTATGTTCAAGCCTTTGAGCCTCCCTGATAAGCCTGACCGCGTTGTCATGTATCTTCTCATAGACCTTATCGGTAAAAAGCCCGAAGTCGCTGTGAATGCAGTCCTTCAGATTGATGCCGAGCGTTGTAGTCCTTATATCCAGATTCTGGTGAAGGATCATACTTGCAGTTTCAAAGATTTCTTCAACTGATAGTGTCATGGCCTATATCCTGTGCATCATCTTGAAGATATCTTCATGCTGGATCTGGATGTGCATGCCGAGATCCCTGCCGATCTCCTCAAGGGCCTTGCGCACCTCATCTATCTCCCTGCCCGACTCCTTCATGTCGACAAGCATCATCATGACAAAATAGGTCCCGATGATCTTCTGGCTGATGTCCTCGATATTGATGTCATTCTTGTACAGATAATCGGATATCCTGGCGACGATTCCTTTCCTGTCCTGGCCGATTACGGTAATAAAAAGCAGTTCCTTTTCCATGTGGGCGGATCCTTTAATGATTTAGTCTGAAAAAATATCTTGCGGATTAATTTTGTCCTATCCAATATAATAAGTCCATAAAAAAATCAGTGTTTCATAAGAATCATACCAAAAACCATCAGTATAACTGGAGGGTGATAAATCCAAAAACATCGCCGACAGTGATGAAATCCTATGCGGCATAATAATTTGTCTATCTTCAATACTGCGAAACTGAAGAATAGAAAATCCGGAAGCAAGTAAAAGAGTTCTGCCGCAACATTGATCTGTTGGCAAATATATCTAAAATTCTGATTCCATATAAAAACGCATTAACCAGACTCTTGTTTTCAATATCACAGGTTCGTGAGTCATGGAAAATGTTCAGATATGTTGGAGATATCCCATAATCCGGCATCATCCCAAAACCTACGATACCATAGCAGCTATGACAACTTTAATAACATATATTATCAGGTCTTTTAGGATGTCATTCCGGACTCGGTCCGGAATCCAGACTTTTTTATTTTTTCTGATTTCCTGTATGAGACTTCATTTGTTTTACCG
>JBFYXR010000169.1:0-4315 GCA_041310455.1 Desulfobacteraceae bacterium
TTACAGTTACAAGCGGAAAAGGGGGCGTAGGCAAGACGAATATCAGCGTCAACCTGGCCCTGTATCTTGCGGAAGAAGGGTATCGCACATGTCTGTTTGATGCCGACATGGGGCTGGCTAACGTTGACATCCTTCTGGGCCTTTATCCTGAATTAGGCCTTGAAGACGTTATGCTGGACAAAAGGCCCCTTAAAGACATCATCATCAAAAACTATATGGGCATTGATATCATCCCCGGCAGTTCCGGCATTGAGCGGATGGCTGACCCGAGGCCGGAAGAGCTCGATTTTCTGGTAAAGGCCCTGTCGGAGCTTGAAGAGTACGACTTTCTTCTTATTGACACCTCTGCCGGCATATCAAAAAATGTTGTCTCCTTCTGCCTGGCCTCCTCGGAGATTATCCTTGTCGTCACGCCCGAGCCGACATCACTGACGGACGGATATTCCCTGCTGAAGATCCTCGCCCTGAACGGATTTAAGAACTCCGTTATGGTAGCGGTAAATCAGTGCAGGAACATTGAGGTCTCAAGCCTGGTATATTCAAAATTCAAGGCCGCTGTAGAGAAATACCTGCCCGTTAAGATATTTCCGGCGGGGACAATCCTTTCGGATGATCATGTTTCGGAGGCGGTAAAGAAACAAAAGCCGTTCATCGCCCTGTTCCCGAACTCCAATGCGGCCAAGGGGATTAAAAATATCGGGAGACATCTATTAAAAAAGGATAAGAGTGAATTCAGCGAATACGGAATAAATGCATTCTGGTCCAGGTGCCTTAAACTCTTTGGAGAGCCGCTGCAGCTTGCCGCGCCGAGGCAGGTCAGGGAGAAAAAGGAGCCGGAGAAGGTCGTGGCGGTCAAGCCTGATGTGCCAGGTCCGGAACCGGAGAAGGTCGAGGCAGTTGTCCAGGCGGCCGAAGTGCCGGCGCCGCAGCCGGAGATACCCGTAACTGTCAAGGAGGAAGTCAAAACGGAGAGCCGGCCGCAGGATTTAAACCTTATGTTGGAAAGACTTGTGCAGGGCATATCAGACATTTCAACGGAACTCAGCGCCATAAGGGGTATCCTGGAAAAGAATTGCACCAGGGATGGAGAAGGAGTTAAAGGCGGGAAATCGGTTATATACAGGTAGTCAATGTTTTAAACATGGAGGCGGCTTTGGCGTTAATAAACATTAAAAAGAAAGAGGTACAGGCCAAGATTGTCTATTACGGTCCGGGCAGGTGTGGAAAGACCACCAACCTTGAGTATATCTTCAATAAATTCAAGGATAAATCGAAGACAGAGATGGTGACAATCAAGACAGACGGCGACCGCACGCTTTTCTTTGACTTTCTCCCGTTGAACGCAGGGAAGATCAAGGACTATACCGTAAAGATCCAGTTGTACACAGTGCCAGGGCAGGTCATTTACAATGAAACCAGGCGGCTGGTTTTAAGGGGCGCCGACGGGATCGTCTTTGTAGCCGACTCCATGAGCCTGAGAAAGGAAAAAAATCTCATCAGCCTCAAGAATCTCCAGGAAAATTTAAGCACCTATAAAAAGAGCATCTTCAAGATCCCCCTGGTAATTCAGTACAATAAAAGGGACCTTGAAGCGGAGGGCATACCGTTGATTCCCCTTGATGTCCTGGAACAAAGCCTTAACGGCAAGCTCAAGGTCCCATCATTCGAGGCCAGCGCCAGGAATGGCGTTAACGTGATGGAAACCCTTAAAAAGATTATATCCTTAACGGTTGCATCCCTGTCCAATGAGATCGCATGAGGCGCCTTTGAACGGAAGGTTTTGAATAATGGAAAACACAAAAGGAAAAACAATGACAGATATCGCCCTTAGGATAAAAGAGGCAGAGACATACTATTCAATGGGTTTGCCCAGGGAATCGCTCGGCATTTATGAAGAGATCCTCCCGATCATTCCCAAGGATGATGTCAAGGGAACGGAGGATATCCGGATCAGGATCAGTTTCATACGAAATGAGATCAAGGAGAGGAGCGAAAAGGACTCCCAGGGGCTTTCACAGAGGAATATTGCGGATATACAGAAGTCCCTGGCTGCGGTTGAAGACAATGCCCCGGCCATATATGACAGCGCCTTTGCCTTCAAAGAGCTCGGCCTCCTCAAGGAGGCGGTTGCGGAGTATGAAAAGGTCCTGGCGCTTGATTACCGAACGGATGAAGTCATTCATGAGGTCTCAGAATGTCTGTTCAAGCTGTACCCCAAAATGGAGCTCATCCTGGAACTGGACAGGTTTTTCGGCAAATACAAATTCACAGATGATCAGTCTGCCAGGATCAAGTTCGGCCTCGGCCTGGAGATGGAAAAAAGAGACAATAAAGAACAGGCCCTGTATTTTTATGAAACGGCCGCACAGATTGATCCGAAAAACAATGAAATAAAGGAAAGGACCAATGCCCTTGCAGCGCAGTTCGCAACCGGATCAAAATACGATTACCTGCTTAAGAACAAACTTGTGACCACAGATCAGCTTCTGCAGGCCCTTGCGCAGTCAAAAAAGAACAAGCAGAGCGTGGAGCATGTTCTTGTCAACCAGTTGAAAATCAGCAAGCAGGAGGTTGGCCAGTCCCTTACGGACTGCTACAGGCATCCCTTCAGGCCGTATGATCCTGAGGCTGTCCCCCCTGTTGAGCTGTTAAGAAATCTGAAAAAATCATTTCTCCTCCAGGACCGCTGGGTCCCCCTTGGATGGGACAAGGACTGTATAGAGGTCCTGATTGATGACCCGATCAATCTCAATAAAGTCGACATAGTAAAGGCGCTTTTAAAATCCGGTAAGACGAAATTTTATGTGGGGATTAAAGAGGATATAGAGGCATATATAAAACTGTTTTTTGACAGGAAGGATTCGGGAGAATCCGTTTCTGCCGCCGGCGATGTCACCGATTATGATGTGATACCGGATATCTCCTTTGAAGAGGAAAGCGACCAGGCTGAAGAGCATGCGGAGGAATTTGACGAGGCATCGGGAAAGGTGGTCAAGCTGGTTGACCAGATCCTCGTCGCGGCGTATCGTAAAAGCGCCTCGGATATCCATATCGAGCCCTCTGCACTGGTAAAGGCGACAACAATAAGGTTCCGCATGGACGGAGTGTGCCAGGAATACCTCCAGGTCCCCAACGCCATGGCCAGGGGCCTTCTCTCAAGGGTCAAGATCATGGCTGGTCTTGATATTGCCGAAAGAAGGCTCCCCCAGGACGGCAAGATCAAGTTCAAGAGAAAGGGCGTTCCTCCCTTCGAGCTCAGGGTTGCGACGCTCCCGACTGCCGGTGATTTCGAGGATGCCGTTTTAAGGATACTTGCCACGGCAGGGGCCATGAAGCTGGATGACATGGGGCTGAGTGAACGCAATCTTGCCGGCATGAAAAATATCATTGCCCAGCCCTATGGACTTGTCCTGGTGGTCGGGCCGACCGGATCAGGCAAGACCACATCGCTTCACAGCGCCCTTGGTTATATCAACAAGCCGGGGATCAAGATATGGACGGCTGAAGACCCTGTTGAAATATCACAGAAGGGCCTGAGACAGGTGGAGGCCAAACCAAAGATAGGGCTTGATTTCGCCAGGATCATGAGGGCGTTCCTGAGGGCTGATCCCGATGTAATAATGATAGGTGAAATGCGTGATCACGAGACAGCCTCAATTGGTATTGAGGCATCACTTACAGGCCATCTCGTGTTTTCAACCCTTCATACAAACAGTGCACCTGAAACCGTTACAAGGCTGCTGGATATGGGATTAAATCCCCTTAATTTCTCGGATGCATTTCTGGGGGTAATGGCGCAGAGGCTTGTCAGGCGCCTGTGTCCCAAGTGCCGCCAGGAATATCACCCCACGGAAGAGGAATTCCAGGAACTGGTGGAGGATTACGGGAGGGAATATTTTGAGGTGACAGGCATCAAGTATTCTCAGGATCTCAAGATGTTCAAGCCCGTTGGCTGTGAGGCATGCTCATACACCGGATACAAGGGGCGGCTTGGCATACATGAGCTGATGGAAGGGTCCCCTGCAATAAAGAGGATGATAAAAAAGAGCGCTAATGCGGAAGAGCTGTTGACTCAGGCCGCAAAGGAAGGCATGACTACCCTGAAGCAGGACGGCATTGTGAAGGTGTTTAAGGGGATGACGGATATCTCCGAGGTGCGTAGGGTGTGTGTGACGTAAAAGCGAGGCGCAAGGCAGATGGCGCAAGGTTCAAGGTTAAAAAAATTTTTATCACGAAAACACGAAAGTACGAAAACACGAAATAAATTTGAAAAAGATTTTTCGTGCTTTCCAGATTTCGTGCTTTCGTGATATAG
>JBFYXR010000171.1:0-9043 GCA_041310455.1 Desulfobacteraceae bacterium
ATACATCAGGTGTTATTCCACCAATATTCGCCTCTTCCATCCTGATGTTTCCTTTGACTATCGCAAACTTTGTGAACACCGACAATACTCCATGGCTGACAGCGGTTATCAATAATCTGAATCCCGATAAATTGGTGTATAACCTTTTATATGTGGTATTTATCATATTTTTCTGTTATTTCTATACAGCTGTTCATTTTAACCCGGTTGATGTCGCCGACAATATGAAAAAATACGGCGGATTTATTCCCGGTATAAGGCCGGGCAAGAATACCGCTGAATATATTGATCGTATATTAACCAGAATTACCTTTAGCGGCGCCCTTTATGTCTCATTTATATGTGTTCTGCCAAGCATTCTGGTATATAAGGCAGGCATGCCTTTTTACTATGGCGGCACCAGTCTGCTAATCGTAGTTGGAGTTGCAATGGATACTGCCAACCAGATAGAGTCACATATGCTCGTAAGACATTATGAAGGATTTATGAAAAAGGGATTGGCCAAAAAATAAATAATGTGTTCATTTGAAAATACCGGGTTTAAAATTATTAATTAAAGCAGAGTCGTTCAAGTTCAAAGAAAAATCAGGGAGTATTCAAGCAATGAAAGTCAGATCTTCCGTCAAAAAGATATGCAATAAATGCAAGATAATCAAACGCAAAGGCATCGTGCGCGTGATCTGTGAGAACACCAGACATAAACAAAAACAGGGATGATATGCCTGTAATGTTAATCTGCAGTTTTTTTATTTAATTATGTTATTAGAAAGGGAGTAAGATATTGGCCAGGATCGCAGGAGTTGATTTACCGAAAAATAAGAGGATTGAGATTGCTTTGACTTATATCTATGGCATCGGAAGGAAAAGTTCTCAGAAGATATTGACTGATGCCGGTATCGACTGGAATACCAAATCAGATCAACTCACTGAAGGCCAGATTGCCGGTATAAGGAATGTCATCGATGAAAAATATCAGGTTGAGGGAGACCTGAGACGCGATATATCCATGAGCATAAAGAGACTGATGGATCTCGGCGTATACCGCGGTTTAAGGCACAGACGAGGTCTGCCTGTCAGGGGCCAAAGGACAAAAACCAACTCAAGGACAAGAAAAGGACCTCGTCGGTCTGTCAGTGGGAAACGAAAATAATAGGGATCTGAGGAAATATAATGGCAAAAAACGTAAGAAAGGGACAGAAAGCCAGGAAAGAAAAGAAGAGTGTTCCTACAGGGATCATTTATATACATTCTACATTTAACAATACTGTAGTAACCATAACAGATAATGATGGGAATGTCATAGCATCATCAAGCGCCGGAAGACACGGGTTCAAGGGATCAAGAAAAAGCACCCCCTTCGCCGCACAGTTGTCCGCTCAAGAGGCCTTAAAACAGGCTATGGAGAACGGTCTCAGGACTGCTGAAGTCAGGGTTAAGGGACCCGGTGTCGGTCGTGAAGCGGCCATAAGGGCGCTCCAGGTTGAGGGCCTTAATGTAAGCATAATAAGAGATATTACTCCCATTCCCCATAACGGATGCCGTCCTCCAAAGAGGCGGAGAGTATAGTGGGATCTATAATTAATTTAATTTTCAAATATTAAGGAGGCTCAGATTTGGCCAGATATACCGGTTCATCATGCAGGCTATGTCGCCGGGAGAACTTAAAACTTTTCTTAAAGGGCGATCGTTGCTACGGTGATAAATGTTCCTTTGAGAGGAGACCCTATGCGCCGGGTCAACATGGACAGAAACGCAGTGGAAAGACAACCGACTATTTATTGCAGTTAAGAGAGAAGCAGAAGGTAAAAAGGATCTATGGCGCTTTAGAAGGGCAGTTTAGGAGATATTATTACCAGGCTGAAAAACAAAAAGGGATTACCGGCACCAACTTGCTGATCCTTCTTGAATGCAGACTTGATAATATGGTCTATAAAATGGGATTTGCATCTTCCAGGAAACAGGCAAGGCAGTTTGTCAGGCAAAACCATTTTTCAATAAACGGTAAAAAGGTAAACATCCCATCCTGCCAGGTTAAGACAGGGGATGTTATTGAAGTTCGTAAGGACAGCCAAAAAGTCAAAGCCATACTAGAGGCTGTGGAAACAGTAGTAAAAAGGGGTGTACCCAAATGGATAAGTCTTGAAAAAGATAAATTTAAGGCTACTGTGACTGCTATCCCCAACAGGGAAGACCTGACTATGCCTATTCAGGAACAACTTATCATCGAGTTGTATTCAAAATAGGGTATTAGACCTGTTATTTAAAACAATATCGACCATAGTGGAGGTACTTTTTTTTGGGAGATCTAAAAACAAAGAATTGGCGCGAATTAATCAGGCCGAAGAGTATTGTGATTGATGAAGAAAACCATAGTAATTTCTATGGGAAATTCGTCTGCGAACCTCTTGAAAGAAGCTTCGGAATAACCATCGGGAATGCATTGAGGCGTATACTCCTGTCATCATTACAGGGCGCTGCTATTGTTTCTGTAAAATTTGATGATGTTGTTCATGAGTTTTCAACAATTCCAGGAGTTATGGAGGACGTTACCGAGATTATTCTTAATCTTAAGGAGATTAATCTCAGACTGATTGACACGGAACAGGCGGTTATCCGTCTTTCACGACAGGAGGAAGGCGTTGTCAAGGCCGGAGATATAGAGCCCAGCGAACAGATCGAGATACTCAATCCTGAACACCCTATTGCCACATTAAGCAAAAAAGGCAAACTGAATATGGAGATGGTCGTCAGGATGGGCAAGGGCTATGTGCCTGCTGAAAAAGATTCGAAAGGCAATCAGACTATCGGAGTGATCTTTGTCGATGCCAGTTTTTCACCCATCAAAAAGGTGAATTATGTCGTTACCAATGCCAGGGTCGGTCAGATAACGGACTATGACAAATTAACGGTTGAGATATGGACTAACGGCAGCGTTCTCCCCGAAGATGCGATTGCATACTCGGCCAAGATATTGAAAGAACAGATGACGCCTTTTATTAATTTTGACGAAGAACCTGAACCTGTTGAGATGGAAGAGGAAGAGGAAGGCGCAAAGTATAATGAGAACCTTTTCAGGCCGGTTTCTGAACTTGAATTATCGGTTCGTTCAGCCAATTGTCTTAAGAATGCCGAGATTACTTTAATAGGGGAATTGGTGCAGAAAACTGAATCAGAGATGTTAAAGACAAAAAATTTCGGCAGAAAATCACTTAATGAGATAAAGACAATACTTTCGGAAATGGGACTTTATTTAGGTATGAAAATTGATAATTTTCCTCCTTTAAAATCAACGGACAATACTGATATAGAAGAAAAAGAAGAGGATTCGGATAAATGAGGCATCAAAAGACAGGAAGAAAACTGGGACGAAACTCAAGTCACCGTAACGCAATGTTCAGAAATATGGTGACATCACTTTTCAGGCATCAGCAGATTGAGACGACTGACGCAAAGGCTAAAGAGGTCAGAGGCTTAGTCGAAAAGATGCTAACGCTGGCAAAGAGAGGGGACCTTCATGCCCGGCGACAGGCGCTTGCTTATATGCAGGATAAGGATGTGACACACAGGCTGTTTGACGAATTGCAGGAAAAATATCATGACCGGCAGGGCGGGTATGTCAGGATCCTGAAAAAGGGAATCCGCAAGGGCGACGGAGCCCCTACCTCAATCATTCAGCTTGTTCATGGGGTAAAGGAAGTTAAAAAGACAAAGGAGAAAGCCAAGGCTGAAAATAAGCCGGCAAAAGAGGCAAAAACGGAGGAATAGTAACTGTTTTTCCGGCTGCCTCCAAATTTATTGACCAAAAACAGAGGAACTGATTTCCATCTGATCCTTCCCTTTCCAGGAGATGATTTTATAAAATTTAAAGATCTAGCTTGACCGCAAAAATTTCATAATATAATATCCTTTGGATATATAACTATAAGAACCATTATGATATGGAAAAATATATGTCCAATAAAGAGATGACCTCCTTGCCGGGATTCCGGCAAGGGGGTTTTTTTTAACAGGAGGAATCAGTGGAAGGTTTTAATCACAAGGACCTGTTGGGCATGGGGCAGCTCAGTGTTCGAGATATTGAACTGATCCTCGATACGGCGGAATCCATGAAGGAGGTTTCACAGAGAGACATCAAGAAGGTTCCGACGTTACGCGGAAAAAGCATTGTCAACTTTTTTTACGAGCCGAGCACACGGACACGCGCGTCCTTTGAACTGGCTGCAAAAAGATTGAGCGCCGATACAATCAGCCTTTCATCCAGCGGCAGCAGCATGACAAAGGGCGAGACCCTTATGGATACTGCAAAAAATCTGCAGGCTATGAATCCTGACCTTATTGTATTAAGACACTCTTCTTCGGGGGCGCCCCATATGCTTGCCCCGGAAATCAAGGCAGGGATAATCAATGCCGGGGACGGCACTAATGAACATCCCACACAGGCCCTGCTTGATCTATTTACGATAAGGGAAAAGAAAGGCAGGCTGCAGGGTTTGAAAGTTGCAATAATCGGAGATATAAAACACAGCAGGGTTGCCAGATCCAATATAATTGGCCTGAAGAAGATGGGTGCGGATGTTACCATCTCCGGCCCTCCCACCATGATTCCCGTGAATGCCGAATCCCTTGGCGTTGATGTGATCAACAATCCTGCCGAGGCGATAAAAGATAAAGATGTGATAATGGTCCTCAGGATACAGCTTGAAAGGCAGAGCAAGCTGCTATTTCCTACCGCAAGAGAATACTCAACATATTTCGGCATTAACAGGGAAACCCTTAAGAACGCGAAGGAGGATGCCATTGTTATGCACCCTGGACCCATAAATAGGGGCGTTGAACTCGCGTCTGATGTGGCTGACGGACCTTTTTCCGTAATACTTGAACAGGTGACAAACGGAGTTGCCGTCCGAATGGCCTTGTTATATCTTTTAGTCGGGGGGCATAAAAGTGACAATATTGATTAGAGGCGGAGATCTTGTTGATCCGGTAAAAGGTCTTATTGAAAAACAGGATCTAATTGTTGAAGGGGGACGAGTATCACGGATTCTGCCTGCCGGTGCCTTCAGTGAATTAAATCCAGGCATATCGATTATTGACGCCTCAGGCATGCTGATAATACCCGGCATGATAGACATGCATGTGCATCTCAGGGAGCCAGGCTATGAGTACAAGGAGACCATAGAATCAGGGTCCCTGGCGGGCGTTGCAGGAGGCTTTACGGGTTTGGCCTGCATGCCGAATACTGATCCGGCAAATGATAATGTTTCAGTGACGGAATTTATTTTGAGGCAGTCGGCAAAGGCAGGGAAACTTAAGGTTTATCCTATCGCCGCAATCACAAAGGGTCGAAAGGGCGAAACGCTTACCGAGTTCGGGGATCTTAAAAAGGCAGGCGCAGTTGGACTCAGTGACGATGGTTCGCCGGTAGTCAACAGCGAATTGATGCGAAGGGCTATTGAATATGCCAGGTATCATGGTCTTGCGGTGATTTCCCATTGTGAAGACATTAATCTGTCCGGTGAAGGCGTGATGCATGAGGGGATGATTTCCACACAGATCGGCCTTAAGGGCATACCGTCCGCGAGCGAAGAGGTAATGGTGCAGCGGGAGATATCACTCGCCAGGCTGACGGGCTGCCCGGTACATATCGCCCATGTAAGCACAGCAGGCTCTGTTAACGCCATTCGCAGGGCAAAGGAGGACGGCGTTCCTGTGACGGCCGAGACAGCCCCTCATTATTTCAGCCTGGATCACGGTTCGGTAGTAGGATACGATACAAATGCAAAGATAAATCCTCCCTTAAGGACGCAGGAAGATATTCTTGCCATAAAAAAGGGGCTTGCCGAGGATGTGATTGACGTTATTGCTACGGATCATGCGCCGCATAATCTTCTGGAAAAGAATCTGGAATTCGACAAGGCCGCCTTTGGAATAATAGGTCTGGAAACAGCCCTGCCGTTGACACTGGCGCTTGTAAGAGAAGGGGTTTTAACGATTCAGGCAGTTGTCAGGAAACTGACGTGCTCCCCTGCCTCCATCCTTAGAGTGGACCGTGGAGTTATCCGGGAAGGCTCTGTTGCGGATCTGGCAATTATTGATCCTGAATGCGAATATATTTTAAAAGAAGAAGATATCCTGTCCAAAAGCAGGAACACGCCGTTCATGGGAAAAAAGCTGAAGGGCAGGAACGTGCTTACGATTTTTGAGGGGCAAATTGTCTGGTCAAGAGACTCAAAACATATTGGTTGTCGATGACGACAAGAGCATGAGGGAGTTCCTGGAGATCCTTCTCACCAAAGACGGGTACCAGGTCACTCTTGCGGAAAACGGTGAAAGGGGATGTGAAGCACTGAATGAACATCCCTTTGATCTGGTTATTACCGACATCAGGATGAAGGATATTAACGGCATAGGCGTGCTCAAAAAGGCCAAGCAGGTTAATCCTGAAACTATAGTTGTGATGATATCCGCTTTTGCAACAGCAGATACAGCGGTTGAGGCAATGAGAGAAGGCGCCTATGATTATATCCCAAAGCCTTTTAAGGTAAAGGATTTAAAAAAGATTGTAAAAGACGCATTGAAGTCGAGAAAGACGCCGGCAGCAAGGACGGAAAAGGAAACAGGCTCATACAGATATAACTTTAACTATCTGATAGGCGAGAGCTCTCAGATGAAAAAGGTATATGCTCTTATAGAGCGTGTCTCCAATACGAAAAGCAACATACTCATCTCAGGCGAGAGCGGCACAGGCAAGGAGCTTGTAGCAAAGGCAATACACAGGCAGAGCCAGCGAAAAGACAGGCCTTTTATCGCCATAAATTGCGCAGGCATCCCTGAAACCTTAATAGAGAGCGAACTGTTCGGTTATAAAAAGGGCGCCTTCACCGGTGCAGTTACGGATAAGGCAGGGCTTTTTGAGGCCGCCGATGGGGGTACGGTATTTTTAGATGAGGTAGGGGACCTTACGCCCACAATCCAGGTTAAACTGTTGAGGGTAATCCAGGAGCGCACATTCACTTCCGTTGGAGGCACAGAAGAAAAGAAGGTTGACGTCAGGTTTATCTCTGCCACTAACAAGGACCTTGAAAGAGAGGTCATGGAAAACAGGTTCAGGGAGGACCTCTATTTCAGGATAAATGTCATCAAGATATCCATGCCGCCCCTGAGGGAAAGGGAAGGAGATCTTCCCATATTAAGCCAGTTTTTTCTTGAGAAATATTCGCAGGAGTTCGGCAAGGATGTAAAAAAGATATCTGCCTACGCGATGGATATCCTCTCACAGTACTCCTTTCCAGGTAACGTAAGGGAACTGGAGAATATAATCGAAAGAAGCGTAACTCTGGAGACGTCAAATATTGTCCTTCCTGAAAGCCTCACGCTCTCCCATTTCCAGAAAGATAAATACAAATCGAATGAAAACAGACGACAAACTGATCTGACAACTGAAGGGATAAAACTCAATGAGGTCATGAATAATCTTGAAAAAAGCTATATAATTAAAGCTATTGAAATGTGTCATGGATCCCAGCAAAGAGTGGCAGAACTATTAGGAATCACATTTGATTCGTTGAGACATCGGATGAAAAAACTTAATATCTAACCTTTCCCCTCTTGCATAATTACGTAAAGAATTAGTGTTATAAAAATGTTAAACTGGTGAAAATAACCAGTTAAGTTGGTGAAAATCACCAATCTGAAGGATAAAAGAGACCAAGCATCCTTAATGGGTGCTTTCAGATAATTTTTCAAGCCTTGTAACTTGCTGTAATTAATTTCTAATATATTTTATCACCCATCCTATTCGGTATTGGCATAGTAATTGAATGTAACACTGTCAGAAAAATAAGGACGTTATTAATTAATCATTAAACTATTTTAAAAATAATCCGATTAAATTATTAACCCTTTAACATTGGCCGAACTAAGAGAAAGGGGGTGACATTCCCGGTTATTTATTAGTTCTGAGTTCAAATTCCAAATTAAATCATAAATAATTAATAAATCAAAAGGAGAACAGAATGGTTACAAGAAATGAAAAAGGTTTTACTCTTATCGAACTTATGATCGTTATCGCAATTATTGGTATCCTGGCCGCCATCGCCATCCCCCAGTTCAGCGCTTACAGGGCAAGGTCATATAATGCAGCTGCAATGTCAGATGTCAGGAACATGATGACAGCCCAGGAGGCCTATTTTGTCGATTTTGATACATATGCAGATGGAGTCGCTTCAGTGGTTTTTTCTAATTATGGCTATGTCCCGTCTGCTGGCGTTGTCGCTGGACCTATAACCGGGACTGGTAGTTCTTATGTGATTGGAGATACTTATAACACCTCAGCCGGGGAACAGGCTGTAACATACAGCGTATCAGGTCCGGGCGAATCAATAGTGAAGCATAATCCAGATTAATATTATCTTTTATAACTTTAGACTAAAAAAGATGGTAGATCATGTCTACCATCTTTTTTTAGTCTCCTGGCATTAAAGTATTTTAGAAATTATCCGCGTCTTGAATTAGGTTGTTTTGTTATTGCTTCAAAATTATTTCATGAATCTTAAATATGGATTTTACAGGATTGAAACAGGAACAGAATATGACTAAAACCGGCAGGTTGTTTCCTTATCTTATTATTTGTCTTTTAAATCTTATTGTGTATCTCCCATCTTTTTCAGGGGATTTTATTCTGGACGACCTTCCATTAATAAAGAACAATACCTATATCAGGGAGTGGCACTCCATCGGCTCATATCTATTCCAGGAAGACGGTTATAATTCCGAGGTCGGGCATACAGGGTATTATCGCCCGCTTGTGAATCTGTCCTATACAATGGATTATAAAATCTGGGGGCTTATTGGGCCTGGTTTCAGGGTAACAAACCTCATGCTCCATCTGTTTGCTTGTTTTGCGCTTTTTATTTTTTATGAGCAAATCTTTACCAAAAGGGACATTGCCTTGTGGCTTGCCCTTATCTTCTCTCTCCATCCCATTGCCACTGAAACGGTCTCTTGGGTTGCTTCAAGGAATAATATCCTGGTAACGTTATTC
>JBFYXR010000174.1:0-2780 GCA_041310455.1 Desulfobacteraceae bacterium
AGATAAGTCCAGTGATGCCGAACCAGTTGACGGAGGGAGACAGCTTCCAGGCAGGCTTCAGCATCATGAACAGAACGGACAAGGCCCGTGAATTGACTGTAACGATTACCGCAAAAGGCCCGATCGAAACGCCGAAGGGACAGGAGATCCAGCAGATTACCAGGACAGTAACAGGGGAACCCTATAAACGCACCACCCTATGGCTGCCCTTGAAGAGCAGGGGCGAAGGCAGGATAAAATTTACAGCCAGGGGAGGGGATGCAACCGATCAGGACGGTATTGTCCACGAGCTTGAGGTGCTCAGGAGGGTGAGCCTTGAGACTGCCGCCACGTACGGCACATCGGCTTCGGAAAAAATAACCGAGTCCATTCAATTCCCTGATGATATGAGGACGGATGCGGGAGGTGTCAGGGTTACCCTGTCGCCCACGGTTATAGGCAATGTGGAAGGCGCCTTCGAGTATCTGCGTGATTACCCCTATGACTGCTGGGAGCAGAAACTGACAAAGGGGGTAATGGCATCTCATTTCCGGAACCTTGAAAAGTACATGTCCGATGGGTTCAAATGGGAAGGTTCAAAGGAACTGCCCCAGTCCATGCTTGACCTGGCATCCTCCTACCAGGCCTCCAACGGCGGCATGGTTTACTACATCCCTGAAGACCGCTATGCTGATCCCTACCTGAGCGCATATACTGCCCTTGCCTTCAACTGGCTGAGGAAGAGCGGTTACAATGTATCTTCCTCTGTGGAGGATAAACTGCATGAGTATCTCATTGCCATGCTCAGGAAGGACGTTGCTCCGGACTTCTACTCAAGGGG
Source organism: Desulfobacteraceae bacterium (assembly GCA_041310455.1). Taxonomy (GTDB): domain Bacteria; phylum Desulfobacterota; class DSM-4660; order Desulfatiglandales; family HGW-15; genus JAFGIC01. The sequence goes on from JBFYXR010000174.1 coordinate 821, forward strand.
CATGGCAGCCACGGTGAGGGCCGTTGCCCTGGCAGCGCTGGCTGAAAACAATAAGATCACAATAGATGATCTCAGGCGTTATCAGCCCTACGTCAGGGAGATGGACCTCTTCGGCAAGGCGCATTTCCTGATGGCCGCCACAGGGACCAAGGGCGCTGAAGACATGCGTCAGGAGGTCTTTAACATGATCCTCTCCCATGCGGATCAGACAGGGGGCAAGTTTATATTCAACGAGGCATTCGATGACAGCTACAGCAGGATACTGACATCGTCATTGAGGACCAATGGGGCGGTGCTGAGCGCACTTGCAGCCTATGGCGGGACGGAAGCCGGAAAGATTGCAGTCGGCGATATCCCATTCAAGATGGTGCGGTACATCACGCAGACTCGCAGGCAGAGCGGTCGCTGGGAAAATACACAGGAAAACATATTTTGCATGAATGCTTTGATTGAATACAGCCGCGTTTATGAGAGCGAAAGGCCTGAAATGGCAATAACCGCCATGCTGGATAGGAAGACCATGGGCAAGGCAGATTTTAAGGATGTGCGTGATGAACCGGCAGAGTTTAAGAGGGCCATAGAGAAAAAGGACCCCGGACGCAAGGCGACGGTAACAATAGAAAGGGAAGGGCAGGGGAGGCTTTATTACAGCGTTGCCCTTTCATATGCCCCAAGGTCGCTTAAGCCTGATCCGATAAACGCCGGCATTGATGTCAGGAGAGAATACAGCGTGGAGCGGGGCGGCAGGTGGATTATCCTCAAAACCCCGATGGAGATCAAAAGGGGCGAGCTGGTGAGGGTGGATCTCTTTGTCTCGCTGCCCGCGGCGAGGAACTTTGTAGTGGTGGATGACCCTGTTCCGGGAGGGCTTGAGCCGGTCAACAGGGATCTCGCGACATCATCGGCAGTGGATGCGGACAAGGCGGAATCCGACTATGGAGCCGACTCCTGGTGGTTCCATTATGGAGAATGGTCCTACTACGGGATGTCGAGATGGAGCTTCTACCATCAGGAGCTGCGCCATCACGCGGTAAGGTTTTACTCCGAGTATCTGCCGGCCGGCAATTATCACCTGTCCTATACGGCCCAGGCAATCGCTCCCGGTGAGTTTACCGTAATGCCGACACATGCAGAGGAGATGTATTACCCGGATGTATTCGGCAAGGGTGAGCCTGCAGTGTTGAATGTTAAGATGGAAGAGGAGAATAAGTGAATTTGATGGACAATATATGTTATGCAAATAATGAAGAGTGAATTGGAACCTTCTCAGATAGCGGCCAAATTGAATATTACTCTTGAGAAAGTTTTGCGCTATATTCGTTTTTTAAAAAACAAAAAATATCCATCGGTTATTGAATTCATTTCGCGGCAATAAGATCAACGCAGGAAGATAAGACGTTATTAAGTTCCTTCCCCCCTTGTGGGGGAAGGTCAGGATGGGGGGGATTATAATGAACTTAACCGCCCGTAAATTAAGATCCAGATTAACAGAGGCTGAAAAAAAACTCTGGCAGCACATTCGATATCGACAGCTGATGGGTTTTAAGTTTCGAAGGCAGGCCCCCATCGGAAGATATATCGTTGATTTTGTATGCTTTGAACAGAAGTTGGTTATTGAACTGGATGGAGGCCAACACGCGGTCAGGCAACATTATGATCATTCCAGGTCGGAATGGCTACAGTCACAGGGTTTTAAAGTGCTAAGGTTCTGGAACAATGATGTAATGAATAATGTTGAGGGAGTAAAAGAGGTTATTGCTTTAAATCTGGTTACCCCCCCCATCCCGGCCTTCCCCCACAAGGGGGGAAGGAGATAATTGGTCCGACAAAGGGTAAAGAGATAAATCCAAATTAGCAGGATTACAGGAAAAGGGATCTATTTACCTCAGATGAACTATATGAATTTAATTAATATTATTAATTGGAATTTATGGTCAAGTAGAGCAACTACCTATTATAT
>JBFYXR010000177.1:0-12557 GCA_041310455.1 Desulfobacteraceae bacterium
CGGAGTTCGTGATCATACTGGGCGCTGCCGCTGGGGCGCTGGTCATCTCCTCGCCAAAGTCCGTATTAAAGGGGATTGCGAGCAGCTTGAGCAAGGTTTTTTCCTCGGATGCCGCCACAAAGGAAGATTACATGGAACTCCTGATACTTCTGAATCAGGTTTTCTGGAAAACAAGAAAGGAAGGTCTTCTTGCCCTTGAAGCGGATGTGGATAACCCTATGAGCAGTGAGATCTTCAAAAATTATCCGAAGATCATTTCAAATCCTCAGACCCTTGGGTTTATCTGTGACAATCTCAGGATAATGATATCCGCAAGCATGCCCGCCCATGAACTGGAAAGTCTTCTGGACACTGATATAGAGGCCTTAAATCACAGCAAAATAGTTCCTGCCCAGAGCGTGGCTAAAATGGCCGACGGCCTTCCCGGACTGGGAATCGTGGCCTGCGTACTTGGCGTAGTCCTGACAATGCAGTTCATCGCCGAACCGCCCGAGGTCCTTGGCCAGCACATAGGTGCGGCCCTGGTCGGCACATTCCTCGGAGTCCTTGCCTGCTACGGTTTTGTAGGGCCGATAGGCACAAACCTTGAGCACAAGGCAAAGGAAAAGGAGATATATTTTAATGTCATAAAATCAGCCCTTGTATCCTTTCAGGGAGGGGTAGCCCCGCAGATTACCATTGAGACGGCAAGGAGAACGATACCGGCCGACGAAAGGCCGACCTTCGCGGAAGTGGAAGAGGCCATTAAGAAGTCAAAGACAAAGGGGTAACGAAAAGATGAGCGGTACAGGGTCTCAGCCAATTATAAAAAAGATCAAGAAAACCGGTCACACAGGGGCGCACGGCGGAAGCTGGAAGGTTGCCTATGCGGATTTTGTCACGGCCATGATGGCATTCTTTCTCCTCCTTTGGCTTATCAGCATGGTCTCGGAGGACAAGAGGGCCAGGGTCTCTCAGTATTTCAAGGACTTCAATCTTTTTGACAAAAGCGGACAATCCTTTGTCATGGATAATGCAATCATTAAATCCAAGATTGAGATTGTAGATTCCCGGGATGCCGGAGAAGATGCATCAGATCAGGACAGCGCCGAGACATCGGATATTTCGCCGGTAGGCAATGATGCCGGTTTAGGAAACGGCATGGAGAACACGGCGGACGGCATTAAAGAGAGATTGAAAAGAGAGATAGAGCTGAAGCTTGCAAACATGAAGGACCAGGTCCTTGTGGACATCTATGACGGTGCTGTACGGATCGAGGTTGTTGATAAAAAGGGCGGCACCGTGATGTTTACCAGCGGCAGCAGGGAGATGACCGATGAGGGCAAAAGGGCGCTCAGGGTAATTGCTGAGACCATCAATAACGTCCGGGGCAAGATCGCCATAGAGGGGCACACCGACGCATCAACCTACGTCGGCAGCCAGTACAGCAACTGGGAGCTATCAACGGAGCGCGCCTCCGCGGCCAGGAGGGAACTGGAAAACAGCGGCATGTCGCCGGACAAGCTGATAAGGGTTGCCGGCTACGCAGCCACCGAGCCTCTTATCAAGGAAGACGCCTTTGACCCCAAGAACCGCAGGATCAGCATAAGGGTCTTCCCGCAGGAGGGCCAGGCCTTGCAGGACAATGGATCAGGAACTGCAGAGGAGACAGCTCAGGAAAGCGATGACAACATAAAAACAGAAAATGGGAAGGACTCTGATCCCATTGATAAATATCTGCTGAGCAAATAGCTTATATAAATTTCTTGCCTTATCCCCAACAAACTGATTAAATAGCGAAAAACTGGGAAAAGGATAACCATGGACTTTAAATATCCGGCAAAAGTCATCTTATTGCTTCTTTTTATTGTATCCTTGCTCTTTTTAGGGTGCGAAACAAACGCAGACCCAAAAGAGGTAAAGGCCCCGGATTTCACGCTTGAAGATATTTCAGGGAAAAAAGTTACTCTCAGCCAGTATTCCGGCAGTGTTGTAATCCTTGACTTCTGGGCCACCTGGTGCCCCCCATGCCGCATGTCTATCCCGGAGCTCGTAAAGCTTCAGGATAAATACAGGGATAAGGGCTTGGTAATCCTGGGCATCTCAGTGGATTCCGCTGAGACCAAAAATGCCTATCTTTCCTCCTTCAAGGAGAAATTTAAAATCAACTACCCGATACTGAGGATTGATGAGAAGACAATCGGGACGTATTTCGGAAACAGTGATGTCAGCATCCCGACCCTTTTTATAGTCAACAGGGCAGGGATGGTTGTTGACATGCACTCGGGCTACAGCCCCGGGGCGGTGGAAAAATCTTTGAAAAAAATCCTTCAATGATTATCGATTTTCATACCCATATCTTCCCTTCCTGTGTAATAGCCGACAGGCATCTTTATTTTGATCATGAACCTGCCTTTGAATCCATTTACCGGAAACCGGAATCCAGACTGGCCGGCGGCGGGGATCTCCTGGCAAACATGGATAGTGAAGGGATTTCCAGATCAGTGGTATTCGGGTTTCCATGGACTCTGCCCGATCATTATCAAAGACATAACGATTATGTGATTGAGTCTGTCCTTAAAAACCCTGACCGGCTCACCGGGTTCTGCGCCGTTGACCCGCTGTCTCCTGGGGCCGCTGAAGAGGTTGACAGGTGCCTCAGGGCAGGGCTGGCCGGCGCAGGCGAGATTGCAGTCTATCAGGCCGATTTTTCAAAGGATATTATCCTCAGCATGAGGGATATCATGACAGTGTGCGCCGAGAGGGCTGTCCCCGTGCTTATCCATGCCAATGAACCGGTCGGCCATTCGTATCCGGGAAAGCAGCCAATGACCCTTGCGGGGCTTTATGAGCTGCTGAGGACCTTTCCCTTAAACAAAATTGTGCTGGCCCACTGGGGCGGGGGGATATTTTTCTATGAACTTATGAAAAAAGACGTCCGTGGGATGCTGTCAAATGTCTGGTTTGACACCGCGGCTTCACCATATCTCTACCGGCCTGACATCTACCGGATCTCAGGAGAGATCGCAGGCTTTGACAGGATCCTTTTCGGATCGGATTATCCGCTTTTAAAACCGGGCAGATACCTTAAGGAGATAGAGTCAGCAGGGCTTGTAAAAAATAATATTGACAAGATAATGGGTAATAATGCGCTGAAAATACTAAAAATTAATAAATAATCTCAGGCGCAGGAGTTCCATTTCGCAATCGGCAAATGCAGCCCTTTTTAACCTGGCGCCGGGAGGCCCTTTTTAAAAAAGTGAAAAATAATGCTTTAAAAATATCTTGACATATAATGAACAGTCCTTTAAAAGTATCTTTTTGAATTTTTCATCCAGGATATTTTATTATGAAGACATTTGTAGCTAAAGAACATGAATTGGAAAAAAAGTGGTACCTTGTTGATGCCGAAAACAGGATCTTGGGGCGTCTGGCAAGTGAGATTGCTACCAGGTTAAGGGGCAAACATAAACCGATCTTTACTCCCCACGCCGATACAGGAGACTTCATTGTTGTCATCAACGCCGACAAGGTGGCGCTTACAGGGTCCAAATGGGACAACAAGATCTATTACAGGCATTCCGGATACCTGGGCGGCTTAAAGCAGATTTCCGCCAAAAGGCTTATTGAAAAGAAACCGACAGACCTCCTGCGTTATGCAGTTAAAGGCATGCTGCCGAGGACAAGCCTGGGAAGACGACAGTTGACCAAGTTAAAAATATATGCCGGCACCGCGCATCCGCATGAGGCGCAGCAGCCGGAAAAGCTGGAAATTTAGGAGGATTGAATGGCCGCAGAGATATATCACGCCGTTGGCAAAAGAAAGACTTCCGTGGCACGAGTGTGGGTGAAACCCGGGAACGGCACTATTGTAATAAATGATAAGCCCATAGAGGTCTACATGACCAAGGAATCGGGCATTGGTCTCATCAAACAGCCTCTTGAATTGACGGAAAATGTCGGAAAGTATGATATAATCGCGAACGTAAGGGGTGGCGGGGTCCTGGGACAGGCAGGGGCCATCAGACACGGGATCAGCCGTGCGCTGATCACTATAAGCCCTGATTACCGCGTTGTATTAAAAAAGGCCGATCTGCTGACAAGAGACCCGAGGATGAAAGAGCGGAAGAAATACGGACAGGCCGCCGCAAGGGCGCGTTACCAATATTCAAAACGCTAAGAGATTTGTCTTTTATATTATCTTTATAAGAAACAGCTGATTTACCGCAAAATGGGGAGGCCATGCATGGCCTCCCCATTTGTTTTCATGGGTGCATATGGATGACGCAAAAAATATAAGGCTGATCCTGGAATATGACGGGACAGCCTATCATGGATGGCAGCGGCAGAAAAACGGGATATCTATCCAGGAGGCGCTTGAAGACAATCTCAGAATAATGCTGGGTGAACCTGTCTCAGTTATAGGCAGCGGAAGGACCGATGCAGGAGTTCATGCCCTGCACCAGGTGTGTAATTTCAAGGCAGCATCAGATATCCCCCCTGAGGCGCTGCGGAGGGGCATGAACTCCCTTCTGAAGGATGATATCTTTATACTCAGGGCCGAATATGTCCCTGAAGGGTTCCATTCCAGATACAGTGCCGGCAGCAAGAGCTATGAATACAGGATATGGAACCGGAGGGAAAAGAACCTCTTCCTCAGGCATTATTCATGGCATGTACATGAATCCCTTGAAATAACAGGGATGGGTGAGTGCCTTTCCCTCCTTACGGGAAGACACGATTTTTCCTCCTTCAAATCAGCAGGGAGCGGGAACCTGAATCCGGTCAGGGAGATGATGAGGGCCGAGGTCTCGGCTAATGAAGAAGGGATTGTAACCTTTGTGTTTGAAGCGGACGGATTTCTAAGGCATATGGTCAGAAACATCGTAGGCACGGTTGTTGATGTCGGGAGGGGCAGGAGGAGCATCGATGAATTCAGAGAGATATTTCATTCCCTGGACAGAAAAAAGGCCGGCATCAAGGCGCCCCCCCAGGGGCTGTTTTTAACGATGGTCAATTATTAATGTCTTAACCCTTACGCCTTACACCTCTCTTTTATTTCCACACCCCCGGGATCTCCGCATTGCATTTAGAGCATCGCCCGTCTGTTATGGAAAATTTTCTTATGGAATAGCCGTAACGATCTATAAGCAGTTCACCGCATCCATGGCAGAATGTCTTTTCCCCGTCATCGCCCGGCAGGTTTCCTGTGTAGACGTATTTTAAGCCCGAACTGCGGCCGATATCCTTTGCCCTGTGGATATCCTCGGGGGACGTGGGACTCCTGTCAGTCAGGCGATATGTAGGGTGAAATCTGCTGATATGCCAGGGGATATCAGGATCGACACCGGCAAGGAAACCCGCGATATCCTTCAGTTCCCCATCGGAATCATTCAGCCCAGGGATAAGCAGGGTCGTTACCTCGACCCATATGCCCAGTCCCCTGGCCTTTTTAATGCTGTTAAGCACCGGCTCCAGCTTTGCCCCGCACTGATCCTTATAAAACTTTTCACTGAAGGCCTTTAAATCTATGTTGATGCCATGGAGATCAGGGTGGATATCCGTAAGACACCCGTCAGTCATATACCCGTTGGACACGAATATGTTCCTTAAGCCCTCCTTTACAGCCAGCCTTGCGGTATCGACGGCGAACTCATAGTATATTGTGGGCTCGGTATAGGTGTAGGCTATGGTGGATGAACGGGATTCCTTCGCAATTTTTACGATATTGACGGGTGAGATATCATCGCCCATGATGCGATTATGATCAGAGGGCATCTGTGATATGTCTGAATTCTGGCAGAACCTGCATCTGAAGTTGCATCCGACTGTCGCGATTGAATAAGACCTGCTCCCGGGAAGAAAATGAAAAAGGGGCTTTTTTTCTATTGGGTCCACATGCATGGCAATAACCTTGCCGTAAACCAGGGTCGTGAGGATGCCGCCATGGTTTTCACGAACGCCACAGATCCCCTTTGAACCGTCTTTTATAAGGCATCCGTGGCCGCATAAAAGGCACCTGACCCTGTTCCCTTCCAGTTTTTCATAGAGATATGCCTCTCTCATTAGCGGATCCCTCCTTGATTTTGTATGGGCGCTCCTTCCGGAAAAGGGCGCTCAGCCTTAATCTTCAGGGGCAGGCTGTCCGCCCTGAGCAGGGGGTTTAGTGTAACGGAAATTCCCAGGATAGCGCCGACAGGGCAATTGAACATAATCTGCGTGTCCGGGTTCGATACATTATTATACCTCTTGATCTGGGGCCAGTCCGGGGCGCATCTCCAGTCCACGGGAACAGACCCAAAGGCCCTTCTTATATAGGATTTCATTTCCCACAGATAATACTGCCTTACATGTCTGGTCAGCGTATCAAGGAAGACACCCTGGATTCTGGCGCCCAGGCTGTACAGGGAGAGGCTGTTCATGACGCAGATCAGGACCTTCTTCCTTGAGACCCTCCCCGCCTCCCTGAGCGCACTCAAAGGATCATCGAGGAATTCCAGTGTATTTATCAGAAGCGCGATATCGAATTCATTATCGCTGAAAGGCAGGTCTTCAGCACGCCCTGTTTTAAGCTCACACCTGTTTCCCAGCCGGTCCCTCGCGATCTCAATCATGGCCGGGGAGGCATCAACTCCGCTTAAATTAAATCCGGCTTTGCTCAAAGACATGAGCTGATTTCCTGTTCCGCAGCCGATATCCAGGATTTTCTCATTTTTGTGGGGTGACAAAAGCCCCGTGATCAATCCCTGCGCAAATCCATCCAGTGCCTTCCCTGCGGACGACAGCAGCCATTTCTCATAAAGCCCGATAGATTTGTTGTCTAAGACCAGTCCCATAAATAAAACCATTTCAAAGTAAATTACTCCCCCTCTTAGGGGGAGGCGGGAGGGGGTCTTCTAAGAGTAATTACAGATACAGATTAAGCTTGAAAAGACCCCACCTTCTTAATCCTCCCCCAAGAGGGGAGGATATTATAAAAAATCATGCAAAACTATAATCAATTTTTTGACTTTGCGCCTTACGGGAATTATATCATGATTCCCCCGTGAGGAGGGTTAAATTATTTTTAATCCAGATCTTTGCCCTATCCTGATGGACGAATCTCCTTTCCATCTCTTTGAACTCCGGGTAATGTGAGAGTCGTCTTCCATCAACATATTTAAAGCCAAGGTGGCTGTGGAGCATTTCATGAAAGGTGATAGAGTCAACCACGTACTGGGGCACAAACTCCCTGTCCAGTACCGGGTTTATGCGGATTATTTTTAGAGTGGGAGAATAGCTTCCGAGCCTTATTGACCTGCGGCGGGAATGTTTTGTGCGCCTTCCCCATGTGATCGAGCAATCTATGCTGCCGCCGAAATAGCGGTTATTCAGGCCTGCAAAGGAAGCCATGAGGTTGAAATGCCGGCCCTGGTGCGTGATCCTCGGCATTCTTATAGCAGCATGGGGCTTCTGCCTGATTTTGAGACTGTGCTCCCTGACGAAATCTCTTATTATGCTGAGAGATCTTCTTGAATTTCCGGATATATATTCCGCAAGTGCCTTAACTACGCCTTCGTCCGCTCCCCGGAAGAGATGGTGCAGACGGACATGGTATGCCTGATCCCTCCGCCTGACTGATATCATGGACCTCCTGTTGTCGGTAAAGGTAATAACTGAAGGTGCATTGAGGATGTGTCTGAGCATGTCTTCCATGACAACTTTATCTTGCTTCGTCGCGGATCCGCAGGTATGCCGGCTTAAAATCATTCCATATGTTTACGCCTATGCGGTTCTGGGTTGCAACTATCTCGTCAAGCACCTCTTTTTCGGTAAGTGGATTGATAAGTACCGCCCTCAGGACCACTATGTTCTGGGGCCTGTAGCGGGTGGATTCCAGAGTGGTCCTTGAGACAAACGTGGAGTCATCCCTCCTCAACTCCCTGTGCAGCTTGATGTTCAAGCTGTTTATCAGCCTGTTTATGTTCCTTATCTTTTTCTCTGCGTCCCTTGCCCTCTCCCTGTTTGAATAGGTCGTGATGCCCTCAAGGATGGAAATCTGCTCCCGCACCTGTTCAGGTATAAATCGGTAGGTGAGGATAAACAGTTCAGGGTTGTTAAGGACCTCAAAATTGCCGCAGTGGTCGAGGATGCTCCTTAAGTGATTGGTTGATTCCCTGGCGTGCTGGAAAAGAAGGCCATACCCCACCCTCCCGATGATCTTCAAGGCGGCCCAGGGCTTAAGACACGCAAAAGGACGGGAGCCTTCAAGCGTAAAACGCCCGGTATCAACGGAATTCCTGCGGATAATATAATGAGATGAATGTTTTATAAGATTGAGATCTTTTTCATTCCTGAAAAGTACCATGCCCATGGTCATGGGACAGAAAAGCAGTTTATGGGTGTCTATCGCAACGGAATCGGCCATCTCGATGCCCTTGAACATGGTGCGGTATTCATCAACAAGAAGAGCTGGGCCACCCCAGCAGGCATCCACGTGGAAATGCGATCCAATCTCCTCCGATATCTGGGCAAGGGATTCAAGATCGTCGATATTGCCTGTCTCGGTCGTTCCGGCAATGCCGATAATGGCGATAATCTTCGTCCTTTCATGTGTGTCTTCCTGAAGGCTTTTTATCTTGCGGCGAAGTTTTTTGATGTCTATATGATTGCTGTTGTCAACTGGGATGTTTATCACGTTAGACTCGCCCATCCCGAGCAGGCTGGCTGCCTTGGTTATGGAATAATGACCCCTTGTTGAGACAATGACAACGCCCCTTGAATAGCCGTAGTGGCTGAGGGCGCTGGCATAGCCCGTCACCCTCAGGCCAGGGAAATCCCCGTCAGGCGGGAATGCCTTTTCCCTGGCAACCATGAGCGCGGTCATGTTGGAAAGGGTCCCGTCGGAGGTTACATTGCCCAGGGCGATATGGTGATTATGGATATTCTTATCATAAAAGCTGCCCTTCCTGTCAAATATCAGGTTATGAATCCACGCGATCAGCTCTCTTTCCACAAAGCTGGAGGCCCTTGCAGACTCTATCTTGACCTGATTCTGGTTCAATGCCGCGATGATCATCTCCAGCAGTATCATGAAATAGGGAATGGCGCTGGTCATATGGCCTATGTAATAGGGGCTTCCCACCTTGACGGAGTGATTGATGATCTTTGATTTGATTTCGGAGAGGACATCCTTGATAAGAAGCGGGCTGTCAGGGATGTTTGTATCGTTGAATATCACGCTCAGCTCAGGGAGTGTCGCGCTGCTGTGGATGCCGCCTTTTTCCTGAAAAAATTCATGAATAAGCTCCAGCAGTTCATGGCCGAATTCAATAAACTTGTCCGGCGAGTCGGGCATGATAAACAGCTTCTTCAGATATTCCAGATTGGATTTGACTATTTTGTGCGATTCGTCCATACCTTTTTCCGGTCTGATTAATTTTTAGTTCATGAATCTTTCAGTCCTGCCCGACACCTGGCGCAACATTTTACCTTAAGCCTTGTGCCTTGCGCCTAGCGCCTCTATTACTCATATAAGTGATTTTTATCAATCAAGTCAAGCCCATTAAACTATTAAGGTTTTTCAACCCTGCATTGCCTGAAGCTCCTCCCGGATGAACCTGAGCCTGTCGATATCGTCTTTATTGATACCCCCCGCCTTTTTCTTGAGGTTCTTCTTTACCCTGTCCAGCTCCTTCTCAAGATCAATAATCGTATTCAGAGATGCCTGCAGCACATCAGCTGGGGCCTCCTCAAGCAGAGGCTTCTCCATAATCATCTCCCTTGGCTTAAGGAAGAGCCTTTCCTTCCAGATCGGGATATGGACTTCGAGCTTGAAACTTTCACGGATCTTGTCTGCAAGGACCTGGCTTGCGGTCAGCTCCCCATGCACTACAAACACGCGGGGTCTTGATTCGGTAAAGTGGCTGACCCATCCAAGCAGGTCCTTCTGGTCTGCATGGGCTGAAAATCCGCCTATAGTATAGACCTTCGCCTTGACAGATACATTTTCCCCGAAGATCTTTACAGACTTCGCGCCTTCAACAATCGCCCTGCCGGTTGTGCCCATGGCCTGAAAACCCACCATTACAATGCTTGCGCCGGGTCTCCAGAGGTTATGCTTAAGGTGATGCTTTATCCTTCCTGCCGTGCACATCCCGTTGCCTGCCATGACTATGGCCGGCCCCTGGCTCTCATTTATCTCCATGGATTCCCTTGCGCCCGGCGTGAATCTAAGGTTCGGCATATAAAAGGGATCAATGCCCCTTTTTACAATGGCCATGGCCTCTTCATCATAGTATTTTTTATTCTTTCTGAATATCTCTGTTGCCTTGATCGCCAGAGGGCTGTCGAGATAAATAGGCATCTCCGGAAGCTCGCCGTTCCTGTGAAATTCGGCAAGCATGTAGAGTATCTCCTGGGTCCTTTCCACAGCAAAGGCCGGTATTATGACCTTTTCCCTGTTTGAGACCGCGTGGAGTATGGCTTCAAGTAGTTCCTTCTTGCTGTCTTCAAAGGATCGGTGAAGGCGGTTACCGTAGGTGGATTCGACAAAGAGATAATCCGCGGCAAATATCTCATAGGGGTCTTTAACGATAAGCTGGTTCTGTTTGCCGATGTCCCCTGAAAACACAATCTTTGTCTCCCCCTCCGATCCGTTAACCCACAATTCCAGAATTGATGAACCAAGGATATGTCCAGCGTTCCTCAGTCTTGCCTTGATGCCCGGCTCGACCTGGATCATTACATCAACGTCAACAGGCGAAAACAGCTTAATGCTCTCCTCTGCATCCTGTGTCGTATACAGGGGAAGGATTGGACCTCTTGATTGTCTCTTGTTTTTTTTGGTCTGCCACTCCGCATCCATCTCCTGGATATGGGCCGAGTCAAGGAGCATGATTCCGCACAGCTCGGCAGTCGGCGGAGATGTGATTATCCTGCCCCTGAAACCATCTTTTACAAGCTTGGGTATCCGGCCGCTATGATCGATATGTGCATGGGTAAGGAAGAGCGTATTTAAAGACTTTGGATCAAAACCCCACTCCGCCGCGTTGCGATTCTCCATCTGCACGTTTCCCTGGAACATCCCGCAATCCACAAGGACCCTCCCCCCGTTTGCGCTCTCTATTAAATAGCTGGACCCTGTAACGGATCCTGCCCCGCCAAGACAAGTCACTTTTACCATATTTTATGCCTTCCTTTTTGTATTTGTTGTCTATTCTTCAATCACCGGGTACCTGAACTCCTTCCCAAGATAATTGTTAATGACCACCTCATCTCCATCAATGCCCTTTATATACTCAGGGGTTATCGGGACCTTTCCACCGCCGTCCGGGAGATCAATCATAAACCTGGGTATACACATGCCTGATATGTGCCCCTGCAGTCCGGCCATGATTTCAATGCCCTTTTTCAGGCCTGTCCAGAAATGAGATGTCCCCTTCACCAGGTCGGCCTGGAAAAGGTAATATGGCCTTACGCGGACGGCAACAAGCCTTTTCATCAATTCCCTCATAACCCCAACATCATCATTGACACCCTTGAGAAGTACTGACTGGCAGCCCAGAGGGATGCCGGCATCTGCCAGAATAGAACAGGCAAGGGCTGATTCGGTCGTGATCTCGATCGGATGATTGAAATGGGTGTTTATGTAAATGGGCTGAAAACCCTTCAGCATCTCCGCAAGTCCGTGAGTGACCCGCTGCGGAAGTGTGCAGGGGACCCTTGTGCCTATGCGTATGATCTCCACATGGGGGACCGCCCTTATCTCTGAAAGTATCCTGAAGAGCTCGGAGTCGGAAAGAAGCAGGGGATCTCCGCCCGAAAGAAGGACATCCCGAATGTTTTTAGTGGACCTGATATAGCTTATGCCTTCCCTTATGGACTCCTCTGTGACCATCCCTGCCCCGCCGACTTTTCTCTTCCTGTTGCAGAACCTGCAGTACATCGCGCATCGGCCCGAGACAAGGAACAATACCCGATCCGGATATTTGTGCGTAAGCCCCGGCACGGGCGACAGCTCTTCTTCATTTAAAGGGTCCGGTGTCCCGTCATCCTGCGCTATCTCTGCGATATCCGGGACAGCCTGCCTGTAGATAGGGCCCCCTTTTTCCCGCATTAAACCCAGGTAATAGGGATTAATGAACATCGGATAGGCGCTGACAACCCGCCGGACATGTGAAATGTCCATATCAAAAAGGGGCGCCAGTTCAGCCGGCGTGCTGATGCCTGACAGAAGCAGCTGCTCCCAGGTCTCAAAAGGTTTTTTAAATGGAACTATCAAGTGAAACATTCTCCTTGCGCCGGACATTTAAAAACCTGCACATAGAAATACATAACCATATTTCAAGAGGTCTTGAACGCTACCTTATTTAAATTTTTAATTATTTGCAAGGCGATAGAAAGGATTGGGGGAAATACCGGTTAAAGGTAACAGTTTAGTCCTTATGGATATTGATGATAGCACAGGTCAGCTTGAGTTTCTATACAAAGCTGCCTGGGCGGTTGGTGTGTCGGAAGTAAAAAGGGTTTGAAAGAAATTGATTGGTGAGACACCCTGCCGTCTGGCGGTTTGGACAAGGCTTGGCAATATGCTGTGG